>JBGUHV010000062.1:0-4453 GCA_045112425.1 Oscillospiraceae bacterium | reverse complement strand
GACAGACCGGCGTCATCACCGCCGTCGGCGGGGAAGGCGCGCTGCGCCAGCATTTTCTGGATATGGGCGTTCTGCCCGGCACGGAGGTCACGGTGGAGAAGCTCGCCCCCATGGGCGACCCGATGGAGCTGCGCCTTCACGGCTATATGCTCACGCTGCGCCTCGCCGACGCGGATCAGATCGAGGTCGCGCCCGGCAAAAAGGCCGCGCCCGATCACGTCTGGGAGCCGATGAAGCACGGCGAGGAGCACCCCGGCCTCGGCGAGGAGGGCAAGTTCCACCCCAAGGGCAGCGGCGACCCGCTCCCGGACGACACGGTGCTCACCTTCGCCCTCGTCGGCAACCAGAACTGCGGCAAGACGACGCTCTTTAACCAGCTCACCGGCGCCAATCAGCACGTCGGCAACTTTCCCGGCGTCACCATCGACCGCAAAACCGGCGTCATCCGCGGCTATCCGAACACGCTCGTGACGGATCTTCCGGGCATCTACTCCATGTCGCCCTACAGCAGCGAGGAGCTCGTCTCGCGCGACTTTGTCCTGCAGGAAAAGCCCCACGCGATCATCAACATCGTGGATGCCACGAACATTGAGCGCAACCTCTATCTCACCATGCAGCTGCTGGAAATGAACGTGCCCATGGTCGTCGCGCTCAACATGATGGACGAGGTCACCGGCAACGGCGGCTCGATTGACATCAACGAGATGGAGATCCAGCTCGGCGTGCCCGTCGTGCCGATCTCTGCGGCGAAGAATCAGGGCGTGGACGAGCTCATCCGCCACGCCGTGCACGTTGCGCACTATCAGGAAAAGCCCCTCCGGCAGGATTTCTGCGACGAAAACGATCATGACGGCGCGGTGCACCGCTGCCTCCACGCGGTCATCCACCTGATCGACGATCACGCCGCGCGCTGCGATCTGCCCGTGCGCTTTGCCGCCTCCAAGCTCATCGAGGGCGATGAGCGTGTGCTGCAGCAGCTGCAGCTGGATCAAAATGAGAAGGAGATGCTCGAGCACATCGTGCTCCAGATGGAGACCGAGCGCAAGCTCGACCGCAGCGCCTCCATCGCCGATATGCGCTTCGACTTCATCGGCCGCGTCTGCACCTCCACGGTGCAAAAGCCCCGCGAGAGCCGCGAGCGGCTGAGATCCCAGCGCATCGACCGCTTCCTCACCGGAAAATATACCGCCATCCCCGCCTTCATTGCCATCATGGGCGCCGTCTTCTGGCTCACGTTCAACGTCATCGGCGCGTGGCTGCAGGGGCTGCTGGAGCAGGGCGTCGACGCGCTCACCGTCTGGGTGGACGGCGTGCTCACCGCCGCGAACGTCAACAGCGTCATCCACGATCTCATCATTGACGGCATCTTCACCGGCGTCGGGAGCGTTCTGAGCTTCCTGCCGATCATCGTCACGCTCTTTTTCTTCCTCTCGCTTCTGGAGGACAGCGGCTATATCGCCCGCGTCGCCTTCTTCATGGATAAGCTCCTGCGCAAGATCGGCCTCTCCGGCCGCAGCATCGTGCCGATGCTCATCGGCTTCGGCTGCACGGTGCCCGCCGTCATGGCCACGCGCACGCTCCCCAGCGAGCGCGACCGCCGCATGACCATCCTGCTCACGCCCTTCATGAGCTGCACGGCGAAGCTCCCGATCTACGGCTTTTTCGTCAGCGCCTTCTTCCCGGGCAAGGGCGGGCTTATCATGGTCGGGCTCTATCTGCTCGGCATCCTCTTCGGCATTCTGGCGGCCAAGCTCTATCAGGGCACGCTCTTTCAGGGCGAGGCCGTGCCGTTCGTGATGGAGCTGCCGAACTATCGCCTCCCAGGCGCGAAGAACGTGCTGCGCCTGCTGTGGGATAAGGCGAAGGACTTTCTGCAGCGCGCCTTCTCCGTCATCCTGCTCGCCACGATCTGCATCTGGTTCTTAAACAGCTTCGACTTCCGGCTCAACCGCGTTGACTCGGCCGAGAGCATTCTCGCCGGCGTCGCGGGGCTGCTCTCGCCGATCCTGCGCCCGCTCGGCCTCGGCGACTGGCGCATCGCCGTCTCGCTCATCTCCGGCTTCATGGCCAAGGAGAGCGTGGTCTCCACGCTGGAGGTGCTCTTCGGCGCCGGCGTCGGCGCGGCGCTCACGCAGCTCTCGGCTGCGGCACTTCTGGTCTTCAGCCTGCTCTATACGCCGTGCGTCGCCGCCATCGCCTCCATCCGGCGCGAGCTCGGCGCCAGATGGGCGTGGGGCGTCGTGCTCTGGCAGTGCGTCGTCGCGTGGATCGCGGCGCTCTTGGTGCGCGTCGTGTGCATCCTCTTCGGAATGGGGTGACGATTTGAATCTCTGGGATATCGTTCTGATCGTCGTTCTCGTCGTCATCGTCGTTATCGCGGCGCGCAGCGCCTTCCGCAAGGACAAAAGCTGCTGCGGCGGCTCGTCCTGCTCCGGCTGCACCGGCGACTGCACAGCGTGTCATCAGTCAAAAAACAGACCGTCGTAAGACGGTCTGTTTTTTGCTATAATTTTGCTATAATAGAGAATCATTGTAAGATTTTAGCGAAAACGCGGTCTTTAAATGAGAAGGGAGGGTTTCCCATGAACGACAGTCAAATCGTGGAGCTCTACTGGCAGAGGGATGAGCGCGCCATCCCGGCCACGGCGGAGGTCTACGGCGCCTATTGCTACACGATTGCGCACAACATTCTCCAGAGTCCGCAGGATTCAGAGGAGTGCGTCAACGATACCTGGCTCCATACCTGGAACGCGATCCCGCCGGAGCGCCCGCGCAGGCTCGCCGCCTTCCTCGGCCGGATCACGCGCAACCTCGCCCTGCACGTCTTCCACCGCGACCGGGCGCAAAAGCGCGGCGGGGCAGGGCTTGATCTCGTGTATGAGGAGCTCTCCGAGTGCATCTCTGCGCCCGAGCAGGTGGAGCAGACGATGGATGCGCGCGAGCTCACGGCGGCGCTCAACGATTTCCTCGCCGCCCTGCCCGTGAAAAAACGGAAGATTTTCGTCCGGCGCTATTGGTACGCCGACTCCGTCTCCGATATCGCCGCGCGCATGGACATGACCGAGAGCAGCGTCTCCGTCACGCTGCACCGCCTCCGCGCTGAGCTTCGCGCGTTTCTCTCGGAGAGGGGGTTTCAGGTATGAATGTGCAGCAGCTCTTTGAGGCCATCGGCAACATTGACGACCGGTTCATCGAGGAGGCGGCCTCCGATGCGATCCCGCATGTGAAGTGGAAGATCGCCGCCGTTGCCGCGGCAGCGGCAGCCGTCATCGCGGGCTCGGTGCTCTATTCCACCGCCATGCTGAACCGTCCAACGCCGACGCCGCAGGATCTCTCCGCGCCGACGGCCACGATCACACCGGCAGAGACGGCGCAGCCCGCTCCCGACTCGTCGAGCCCTGTTTACATAACGCCGGAAGACGGAAGCGATACCACGACTCTGCCGCCGGAGCAGCTTCCGGAGCAGACGCCGGAGCGGGAGGACGATCCGTCCTCCGGCTGGAGCGGCGCCGGATTGCCAAGTCTCCCGGGCTGGGGCGGCGCTCTGCCCAGCCTGCCCGGCTCCGGCGGCAGCGGCTCCGGCGCGCTGCCCGGAATTCCGCTCCCGGGTGGGAGTAACGGTTCCGATCCGCCCGGCAGCGGCTCGAATCCGACGGTACCCTCGAATCCCGTCTATACCGGGCGCTACATCCACACGGCGGCAGGGGATTATCTCGTCTTCTATGAGCCGCACGGCATCCCCGTGCTCACGAAGGACATCACCGGCCAGATTATAGACGGCTGCTATTCCGCCACGGTCAACGGCTTCCCGTTCGGCGGGTGGCGCTATGTGCAGCTTCAGATCCATGAAGACGGCAGCTATGATCTGAGCATCAGTTAAAAAAGGAGTGAAAGAGATGAAGAAATCAAAGAAACTGCTCTCGCTGTTGCTGGCGATGCTAATGTTTGCATCGATCCTGCCGCTGAGCGCCCTCGCCGCGTTCGGCCTGCCGTTCACAGACGTGCCGCGCAACGCGTGGTATTACCCCGTGGTAAAAGCTGCCTATGAAAAGGGAATCACGAACGGCGTCACCGCCACGACCTTTGAGCCGGAGGCGAGCGTCACCCGCGAGCAATTTCTCGTCATGCTCTTCCGTGCCGCGGACGTCCGGCTGGATCTCATCCATCAAGCGGTCTCGGGCATGACCGATGAGCATTTTTCTGAAATCGGATTGGCAGATGTGACGAAGGACGCATGGTATGCCGATGCGGTCTACTGCGCGTGGGGGATGACGGTCACCAACGGTGTGGACGATACGCACTTCGGCGTCGGCCAGCCGATCACGCGCGAGCAGATGGCGACGATGGCGGAGCGTTTCATGGAGGTGCGTCTGCACGTTGCGCTCAAAGCCGCGGAGCATCCGACGGCGGCGTTCTCCGACGCCGATCAGGTGTCCGACTGGGCAAAGGAGGC
>JBGUHV010000061.1:0-6857 GCA_045112425.1 Oscillospiraceae bacterium | reverse complement strand
CCATGCCTCCCGCGTTCTGCCGGGCTTCCAGCCGGACAGCAAGGTGCGCATGCTCATGGAGATGAAGGACGATGCGGAGATCGTCATCGTCATCTCGGCGGACGACATCGAGCGCAACAAGCGCCGCGGCGACCTCGGCATCACCTATGACGAGGACACCCTCCGCCTGATCGACGCGTTCCGCGGCTGCGGGCTCTATGTCGGCAGCGTCGTGCTCACGCATTTTCGCGGTCAGAGCGCAGCGGAGAAGTTCCAGCGCCGCCTCGAGCAGCTGGGCATCAAGGTCTACCGCCATTTCATCATCCCCGATTATCCGGACGATATCCAGCTCATCGTCAGCGACGACGGCTTCGGCAAGAACGATTATATCGAGACGACGCGCTCCCTCGTCGTCGTCACCGCCCCCGGCCCCGGCAGCGGCAAGATGGCCACCTGCCTCAGCCAGCTCTATCATGAGAACAAGCGCGGCGTCCGCGCGGGCTATGCCAAGTTCGAGACCTTCCCGATCTGGAATCTCGCGCTGAGCCACCCCGTCAACGTCGCCTATGAGGCCGCCACCGTCGATCTCGACGATGTGAACATGATCGACCCCTACCACCTCGAGGCCTACGGCGTCACCACCGTGAACTACAACCGCGACGTGGAGATCTTCCCCGTGCTCAACGCCATGTTCGAGCGCATCTACGGCCATTCGCCGTATAAGAGCCCCACAGACATGGGCGTCAACATGGCGGGCAACTGCATCTGCGACGACGCCGTCTGCCGCGCCGCCTCCCGGCGCGAGATCATCCGCCGCTATTATGAGACGGCCTGCAGCCAGATCCGCGGCTTCTGCGCGCCCGCAGAGGTGCACCGGCAGGAGCTTTTAATGAAGCGCCTCGGCGTCACGATCTATGAGCGCCCGGTCATTCAGGCCGCGCTCGACCGCGCCGAAGCCACCGACGGCCCCGCCGCCGCGCTCGAGCTGCCGGACGGCAGAATCATCACCGGCCGCACGACGGATCTGCTCGGCGCCATGTCCGCCTGCCTCTTAAACGCGCTCAAGGCGCTCGGAAACATTGCCGATGAGGTCACGCTCATCTCTCCCGAGATCATCGAGCCGATCCAGCACCTCAAGATTTCCCATCTCGGCAACCGCAACCCCCGTCTGCACACCGACGAGGTGCTCATCGCCCTCTCCATCTGCGCGGTCACCGATCCGAAGGCGGAGATTGCCATGCAGCAGCTCGAAAAGCTCGCCGGCTGCGAGGCGCACTCCAGCGTCATCCTCTCGAGCGTGGACGAGCTCACCTTCCGCAAGCTCAAGGTCAACATCACCTGCGAGCCGCACTTTGAGAATCAGAAGCTGTATCATAAATAATCTGTAAGGAGGGGATTCCATGCGCAATCCGACTCTGGTGATCATGGCTGCAGGCATGGGCAGCCGCTTCGGCGGACCCAAGCAGACCACGCCTGTGGACGCCGCCGGTCACTTCATCCTGCACTATTCGCTCTTTGACGCCCACCGCGCGGGCTTCCGCAAGGTCGTCTTCATCGTCAAGCCCGGCATGGAGGCCGAGTTTGCCGAGGCGCTGGGCGAGGGCGTCGCGGCGCACTTTGACGTCCGCTTCGCGCCGCAGGCGCTCGACGCGCTGCCGGAGGGCTATGGCGTGCCCGAGGGCCGCCAGAAGCCGTGGGGCACTGCGCACGCGGTGCTCTGCGCCGCCGGCGAGATTGACGGCCCCTTCGCCGTCATCAACGCCGACGACTACTACGGCGTCACCGCCTTTCAGGCGCTCTATGACTTCCTCGCCGCCGACCGGCCGGAGTCGGAGTACGCCATGGTCGGCTTCCGCCTGAAGAACACCGTCACCGAGCACGGCAGCGTCGCCCGCGGCGTCTGCGAGGTGGAAAACGGCCTCCTGCAGGGCGTCACCGAGCGCACGAAGATCGTGAAGCGGGGAGCCGACGCCGCCTTCACCGAGGACGACGGCGCCACGTGGACGGAGCTGGCCGGCGATACCCTCGTGAGCATGAACTTCTGGGGCTTCACGCCGCTCTATCTCTATGAGCTGGCAAAGCGCTTTCCGGCGTTTCTGGAAAACGAGGTGCCGAAAAACCCGCTCAAGAGCGAGTATTTCGTGCCCTCCGTCGTCAACGCCCAGCTGCAGGAGGGCAGCGCCACAATCACCGTGCTCGACACGCCCGACGCCTGGCACGGCGTCACCTATCCGGAGGATCTCCCCGGCGTCAAGGCCGCCCTTAAGGCGCTCACCGACGCGGGAACCTATCCGGAAAATTTCTGGAAATAAATATAAATGGATCGATGCAAATTGAGATTTTGCATCGATCCATTTTCTCTTTTATAAAATTCCCAGATGCTCCAATAAAATCTTCGTTCCCAGCAGAATCAAAATGATTCCGCCCGCGAGCTCCGCGCGGCTGCGCCAGCGCGCGCCGAAGACGCTCCCGAGCTTCACACCCAGCGCCGAGAGCACGCAGGTGATCGCGCCGATGGTCAGCACGGCGGGGAGGATGCGGATTGTCAGCAGCGCGAACGTCACGCCCACGGCGAGCGCGTCGATGCTCGTCGCCACGGCGAGCGGCAGCATGACCGCGGGCGTCATCGTGCTGTTCATGCCCTCGGCCTCGCCGAAGGCCTCGCGGATCATGTTCGCGCCGATGAGTCCCAGCAGGGCAAAGGCGATCCAGTGATCCACGGCGGTGATCTTCTCGGCAAACGCCGCGCCGAGGAAATACCCGATCAGCGGCATCAGCGCCTGAAACGCGCCGAACCAAATGCCCGCGGTCAGGCATTCCTTCGCGCCGACCCGCCGCAGCGCCAGCCCCTTGCAGACCGAAACGGCAAACGCGTCCATGCTCAGCCCCACGGCCAGCACCAGAAGCTCCCAAAGCCGCAAAATATCATCTCCCGGAATCAAATCGGGCTACATCATAACACAATTGCGGCGGGAAGTAAATCGGAAAGAAAGCGCCCGCATTGCGGGCGCTTTCTTTAACACGCTTCAATCAGAATAATATTCTTCAGCAGATCCACGCTCTTGATTCTGCCGGGCACCTTCTGGCGGATGCCCATCAGGTTCGTGAGCAGGACGCAGTCGTCCTCGGTGGAGATGTCCTGCACGCGGGAGAGGATCAGTTTCTGCTCGCCGTCGACGAGCTCGTAAGCATCAGACAGGCACATAGTCGTTATTCTCCTTTCGCAAGCGCGACCGCCTCGGCGAGATACTCGTTGCAGTGGTCGAAATGATGCAGCGCCTCGGCGAGCTTTTCGGCGGCGGCAGCCTTGCCGGCGTCCTCGAGGGAGTGGCAGATGTCGTGCAGCTCGTCGGCGTGGTGGCGGTTGTGATCGAGCATATAGGTCAGCAGCGCAAGGGTCTCCTCCGGGCTCATGGCCTGCGCCTGACCGTGCGGGTGATCGTGGGTGTGGGGATGGTCGTGATCATGAACGTGATCGTGCATAATGCATCGCTCCTTTAAAGATTTAGATTGTTTTGATTCTAACATAACAGACGGCAATTATCAACAAGAAACTTGTTCCCGAGGCAAAGAAAACCGTAAAAAACACATAGAAAAGTCTTGTAAAATCAGAGAGGATATGTTAATCTATTGTCGAGTTAAAAGGCAGAGTGTTTATTTCTCTCTGCATGGACGCTCGGTAAGTGTAAGCTAGGGGTGAAGGATGCGCCCCAAAACCATCATTAAAGGGAAGAAGAGGTGTAACACTTGAAAGATCTCAAGCATCTGATCTACTTTGAGAATCTGCTCGACGAAGCCAACAACGAGCTTTGCCAGCAGGCGAAGGCTGAGGGAATGCATCCCATCGGCTATACCTGCTATCATATGCCCGAAGTGGTTCTCAACGTAGACAACTGCTTCTCAGTTCGTCTGAGAGCACCCAAAACAGGTACGTTTGACATCGCGTCCTACTACATGTCCAACTATACCTGCGAGTACTGCCGCGCTCTGGTCGAGCGCGCCATCGAGGGCGGCTACAACTTCCTCGATGCCATCGCCGGCGTCGACGCCTGCGCCGAGATGAACCGCTGCATGGAGAACATCGAGATCCTGGCTGTTCCCGACATGCCCGAGAAGAAGATGTTCGTCACCCACTGTGACATCCCCTACAAGGTTACGGATTACACCCTGAAGCACTATGTGATTCAGATCCGTAACCGCTTCCTGAACGTCCTGGCCGAGACCTACGGCGTTGACACGTCCGACAAGGCTCTGCGCAAGGCTGTCAAGGAGCACAACGAGGTCTGCGACATCATCACCGAGATCGGCGAGATGCGCAAGCTGGACAACCCGCCCATCACCGGCTATGAGTTCCATGTCCTGTGTCTCGTGACCTACTGCTGCCCGAAGGCGAAGATCCTTCCCTACCTGAAGGAGACCCTGAAGGAGATCAAGAAGAGAAAGCCCGATCCGCAGCCGTGGTACCGTGCCCGCGTGGCCATTGTCGGCTCCGAGATCGACGACCTCGACATGACCCGCATGGTCGAGCAGGCCGGCGCGTTCATCGTCTCCGACCGTTTCTGCTTCGGCTCCACCCCGGGCCGTGAGCGCATCGAGCTCAACGATGAGGACGACGTCCTCACCCAGATCTGCGCGCACTACCTCAAGACCACCCAGTGCCCGCGCTACATGAGCCAGGAGAAGATCCAGGAGCGCCGCGACTTCTCCGACTACCTCGCCAAGGAATACAAGGCAGAGGGCATCATCTACGAAGCAATGAAGTTCTGCGATTTCTGGGCCTTCGAGCGCACCCTCGTCAGCCACATCATGAACGAGGAGTATGGCTGGCCCGTGCTGTCCATCGACCGTCCTTACATGGCGAGAACGTCCGGGCAGCTGCGCACCAGACTGCAGGCCTTCGTCGAGAGCCTTGAGATCAAGCAGATCCAGAAGGCTGCCAAGGAGGGTTAATCGCTATGCTGAAAACGAACATCGAATGGCTTAAGAAAAACATGGGTCCGGACCTCAAGATCTGGACGCAGATGATCAAGGAGATCGACTGGGGCGAGGTCAAGAGAAAGACCAAGCTCAGCATGCAGCGCGACAAGGATCGCGTTGTCGGCGAGTTCAAGAGCTTCATGGCCATGACTCCCGCCGAGAAGATGGACATCGTCATGAACGGCGACAAGCACCTCGGCTGGCTGTACAAGAAGGACGCCATCGCGTTCTCCCGCCGTGAGTGGAAGGGCCTCAAGTCCGTCGGCATCGACTTCACCGGCTGGCTGAAGACCTGGGCCGGCATGATCAACATGGTCATGAAGGATCCGTTCTCCATCGCTCTGGCTGTTTTTGAGTATCACTGGTTCGCCTCCTACCTCGGCACCCCCGTGGCCATCGACCGCTCCAACCTCGGCCGCCGCGGTGCGCTGCTGAAGGCCGACATCCAGATGTGGGGCGCCATCACGCACTGGGCTGAGTGGCAGATCCAGACCCAGATCCGCGCTGACAAGCGTCTGGGCGGCGACGAGAAGCTCTCCAAGCGCGTCGTTCTGTTCGACGAGATGACCATGGCACAGATGATGGCCGGCTTCCCGAACCTCATCAGTATGCCCTATCAGATGATCCCTGTCTTCATGTCCTCCGAGCTGGATCAGCTCGCTCTGATCCCGTTCATCGACGCGGTCGAGCAGTACGGTCTGCCCGGCGACGCCTGCCCGCTGCCTGTCGCAGAGTGCGGCTGCGCCATCATGGACGAGTATCCGATCCTCGGCATGGGCTTCATCGCCTCCTCCATGCCCTGCGACGGCTCCACCATGGCGTCCTCCTTCCAGGATCGCCGCTTCGGCAAGTACCTGCCCTACTATCCGCTGTGCTTCCCCGTCCGTTACGACGACGAGGACACCATCGAGTGCGCTGCCACCGATATGAAGGAGTGCATCAAGTGGGTCGAGGGTCTGTCCGGCGAGAAGTGGGATTGGGACAACTACTTCAAGACCATGGACATCATGAACGAGTGCACCCGCATCGAGCTCGAGAAGTGGGAAATGAACTCCACTCCTTATCCGCAGATGGTCGGCTCCTCCTACGAGCTGTTCCGTAAGTGGAACTACGAGATGGACGGCGGCCTCTTCCCCGAAGGCATCGCTGTGCAGCGCAAGCTCCGCGATACCATGTACAAGACCTATGAGAAGCGTCTGCCCGCTTACCGCGGCGGCTATGCCAAGCACCGCGCCCTGATCTGGGGGCAGCCGGCGCACTTCTATGCCAACTTCTCCAACTGGCTTGCCAACTCCTGGGGCATCTACATCCTCGCTGAGATGGAAGCTCTGAACTACACCAAGATGCTCAACACCACCGACAAGGAAGAGGCCATCCGCGACCTCTGCCGTCTGTACGAGCGCATGGTCATGCGTCGCCATACCAACGGCGGCCACGATCACGTCCTTGGTGAGCTGTGGCGCCAGCTGAAGGCCTTCAACGCTGACATCGCGATCCTGTATCAGCACGTCAGCTGCAAGACCATGGCCGGCCTGATGGGTCTGTTTGACGACCAGGCGCGTGAGAACAACGTGCACCTGATCTGGGTTGAGCACGACCTGATGGATCCTCGTACCATCTCCCGTAAAGACATGCGTGCCCGCGTGAGCAACTACATGATCAACGTCATGCACGCCGAGCCCGTTGACCCGACCCTGATTGAGTTCGACGACGAGGCTTCCTGGTAATCTCTATCACCTTTCATAACATTCTTAGGAGGAAATATTTATATGAAATTCTTTGGCGGTTGCGACGTAGGCTCCACCTACACGAAAGCTGTTATTATGGACGAGACCGGCAAGATGGTCGCGGACACCACCATTCGCTCCAAGATCAACGCTGAGCAGAGCGCCATCGCTGCG
>JBGUHV010000060.1:0-7045 GCA_045112425.1 Oscillospiraceae bacterium | reverse complement strand
CTCAGGGAGATTTTCCGCCGCACATGTCGCCGGAAAATCGACTGAATTGAATTCGCGGCATCCGAGCCGCGAACTCTGCGAGGCTTTGTTATGGGTCGTCGAGGACGCCGACCCCTACGACGGGGTGCACAATCGCGGGCCGCTTTGTTTTTCCAGATAAGCCTCGCAGAGTTCGCCGTCGAAGCGGCGAAGAAGATCAAATCATGATTGCCTCACGGCTTCGCCGCGGGGCAATCATTCCGCTCGCGGAGAAAAAACGCTTTTCGGAGCGCAGCCCCTTCCGTCGGAAAACACGTTTTCCGATGGAAATGCCAGACAGGGCGGCCGAAGCCGCCCCGTTTGGTGAGATAGAGAAAGATTGGAAGGGAGAAATGGTTTATTTTGCAGGCACCTTGCGGAGCTTTGCGTAGCGCGGCATGGCGTCGTCCACCATCGGGTAGTCCGGTCTGCCCTGCACGAGCGGGCGGACGTAGTCGATAAACTCCGGCGTGAGGCCGTTTTCCCCGGCGTTGATCCACTCTGGCGGGATCTTCTTTTCAAAGTTCGCAACCGAAGCGAGCGGGAACGCCGTGTACTTGCAGCGATACTTCCCGTCGACGATCTCGCGCTCGAAGGCGATCATCTTGCCGGTCTCGCCACGGAGCGCCTGACGCACGGCCTCCTGCCCCGCGCCGAAGGCCTCGTCAATGTCCGTCTGGGAGGCGATGTGCGCAGCGCAGCGCTGCAGAAGACTGAGCTCAATTCCGCGCACCTTGGCATCGGTGTGCTTGCGGATCACGTCCGCGAGCATGGCGGCGAGGCCGCCGAGCTGGACGTGGCCGAAGCCGTCCGTGGCGGAGGTCTCCGCCTCGGAGACGAAGGTGCCGTCGGCATAATGGATGCCCTCGGAGACCGCGATGAGCACCTTGCCCTTTTCCTGATAGACGCGGTCAATGTCGGCGAGGAATTTCTCCATGTCAAAGTCCGTCTCCGGCAGATACACCAGATCCGGCCCGGCGCCGTAGTAGGTCGCGAGCTGGGCGCTCGCGGCGAGCCAGCCGGCGTGGCGGCCCATGATCTCGATGACGGTGATGACGCCGTTATCATACACGCGGGTGTCCTTGCTGATTTCCATGCAGGTGGTGGCAATCAGCTTCGCGGCGCTGCCGAAGCCGGGGCAGTGATCCGTGCCGTAGAGGTCGTTATCGACCGTCTTCGGCACGCCGATCACGCGGCAGGGATAGCCGACGGACTCCATGTAGCGGCTGATCTTGTTGCAGGTGTCCATGGAGTCGTTGCCGCCGTTATAGAAGAAATAGCGCACGTTGTACTTTTTGAAAACCTCGAGAATGCGCCTGTAGTCCGTATCGTCGACCTCGGGATCCTTCATCTTGTAGCGGCAGGAGCCGAGCTCGGAGGACGGGGTGTTGAGCAGGAGCTTGAGCTCCTCGGGGTCCTCCTCGTCCATGACGTAGAGCCGGTCGTTCAAGACGCCCTTGATGCCGTAGGCCGCGCCGTAGACCTTTGTGATCTCCTCGGCCTCGAGGGCGGTTTTGATGACGCCGTAGGCGCTCGCGTTGATCACGGCGGTGGGGCCGCCGGACTGGCCGAAGACGGCGGAGCCGATCAGTTTTTCAGGCATGGTACTGCCTCCTGTTCAGACCTCGCCCCAGTCCGGAACCTTGACCGTAATCTGCTCCTCGCTGGACTGCTTGGCAGCCAGAGAATAGATCAGCGCCGAGATGCCGTCAGAGAGCGGCGTTTCAAAGGGCTTGCCATTTTTCAGGCTGTCCTGGAAGCTGCAGTGGGCGTAGTAGATGACGTCGCCGGTGGCGTGGTCATAGCTATCATTGAAGGTCAGCGTCTCCGCGTAGGGCATATCCTCGGTCTTCCAGGTGAGCTTCGTGAACTCAAACATGCCCTCGCCGGTGAGGAAGATGCTGCCCTTCGTGCCGATGTAGGCGCGGGAGCAGGTGGGAATGTCGCAGGCCCACGAGGCCGCGATGGTGCCGATGGCGCCGTTGCGGAGGCGAATCGTGATGCTGGTGTGGTTATCAAACTTGGGAACGGAGGCGATGGTGCCGGTGTAGTTGCAGGCGATGGTGTCGAAGCCGCCCGCCATGGCGGTGATGAGCTTCCAGTCGTGGCTGACGGACTCGACCGTCATGCCGCAGGCGAGGTTCGGGTCGGTACGCCAGGAGGCGCCGAGGTTCTTCGCATGGAAGCCGAAGCCGGGGCTCAGGCGGGAAAACGCGATGTCCACAGGTTCGCCGAACATACCGGTTTTGACGAGCTCCAGCATCTTCTGATACGCCGGGCGATAGTAGTGGGCAAAACCCACCATGATCTTCGCGTCATACTGATCCGCCATGGCCTTGATCTTCATGGCGTCCTCCATAGTGCAGGCCACGGGCTTTTCCATGTAGAGCGGCACATGGTGCTTCAAAACCATTTCCACATAGTCCAGACGCTTCGTGGGCGGCGTGGAGATGACGACATAGTCCGCCTGCTGCACGTAGGTCTCGATCTCTTCATAGGTGCTGATGGGGCAGCTGAATTCCTGTGCAACCAGATTCGCATTCACTTCGCTGATGTCGAAGCCGCCGATCACAGAGCCGCCCAGACGGACGACCGCGCGGCCATGGTGGCGGGCGATGTCGCCGCAGCCGATGAGAAATACCTTCATGTTTATGCCTCCTTATTCCGCAGCGATCAGGCGCTTAGCCTGCGCAATGATGTTTTCCACTGTGATGCCGTTCATTTCGAGCAGTCGCTCATAGGGCGCAGACTGGCCGAACTGATCCTGCACGCCGATGCGCTTCATTTTGCCCTTGCCTCGCTCGGCCACGATCTCCGCCACGGCGCTGCCGAGACCGTTGAGGATGTTATGATCCTCCACCGTGATGATGCTGCCGATCTCGTCAATGCAGGCGTTGACTGCCGCTTCGTCGAGGGGCTTGATGGTGTGGAAGTCCAGCACGCGGGCCTGGACGCCCTCTGCCGCAAGCTGCTCCGCCGCCTTGAGCGCCAGATGCACGGTATCGCCGTTTGCGAGGATGGCAACGTCCTTGCCGTCACGCAGGAGGTTTGCCTTGCCGAGGATGAACTCTGCGTTGTCATCATAGATCACGGGAACCGCGTCGCGGGTGAAGCGCAGGTACATCGGGCCGTAGGTCTCGGCCGCGGCGCGGACGAGCTTTCTCGCCGCGACGGCGTCCGCCGGCATGCAGACGGTCATGTTCGGGATCGTGCGCAGGATTCCCATGTCCTCGATGGCCTGATGGCTCGCGCCGTCGTTTGCCGGGGTGAGGCCGCCGTGGGAGCAGGCGATCTTCACGTTCAGATTCGGATAAGCGATCTCCTGGCGGATCATCTCACAGATGCGCATGGAGCCAAAGGCGGCGTAGGTCACGACGAAGGGGATCTTGCCGCAGGTTGCGAGACCGGCGGCGAGTCCGGCGCCATTCTGCTCCGCGATGCCGACGTTCAGGTACTGCTCGGGCAGCGCCTTGCGAAAATCGCCGGTTTTGCAGCTCTTGCCGATGTCGATATCCACAACGAGAATGTCTTTGTTTTCCTTGCCGAGGGCGACAATCTCTTCGCCGAAGCCGTTGCGGGTCGGGATCTTTTTCGTTTCCATGCTCAGACCTCCTCAACATAGAGCGCGTTCAGCTCTTCCATCGCCTGCCGGTACTGGTCGTCGTTCGGAGCGACGCCGTGCCAGCCGACCTGATTTTCCATGAAACTCACGCCCTTGCCCTTGACCGTCTTGCCGACGATGCACTTGGGCAGGCCGTTTTTCGAAACGATCAGCTGATCCATGACCTCGACGAGCTGTTCCATGTCGTTGCCGTTGCAGTTGACGACCTCGAAGCCGAAGGCCTCAAACTTCTTGCCGATGTCGATCAGCGGCATGATCTCGTCACAGGTGCCGTCGAGCTGCAGGTTGTTCCAGTCGACGAAGACGATCAGATTGTCCAGTTGATACTTGTGGGCCGTGCCGCAGGCCTCCCAGATCTCGCCCTCGTTCGTCTCGCCGTCGCCGAGCGCGCAGAAGACGTTGTAGTCCTTGCCGTCGAGCTTGGCTGCCAGCGCCATGCCGGCGGCGCAGGCGAGGCCCTGACCGAGCGAGCCGGTGGAGATGTCGATGCCGGGGCACTTGTTCATGCTGGGGTGGCCCTGCAGAGGAGAACCCTCCTTGCGCAGCGTGTCCAGCACCTCCATGGGGAAGAAGCCCTTCATGGCAAGTGCCGCGTACTGCGCGGGGCAGACATGGCCCTTTGAGAGGACGAAACGGTCGCGGTCGGCCCAGCGGGGGTACCTCGGGTCAACGTTCATATAGCGGAAGTAGCAGGCGGTCATGAAGTCCGCCACGGACAGCGAGCCGCCGGGGTGGCCCGACTGCGCCTTCCAGATCATATCCACGACGCGGATGCGCAGCTCCGTCGCCTTGTTTTTCAGTTGGGTCAGGGTGAGTTCCTGCATTGCGAGCACTCCTTTCTCAAAGTCCGGGGCGGATTATTCCTCAATCCACGCGATGGCGCGGCCGGGGGCTCCGCTGGCGCCCTCGATCTTCAGCGGAAGGAAGGCGAAGTTCCAGCGCTCTTCGGTGAGCAGCTCCTTCGGGAGATAGACTACCTCGCCGTACCAGATGTTGTTGCGCAGCGCGATCTTGTGGGTGGGACCGCCGCCGTCCTCGGGGCGCGGGCCGCCGACGCTCAGACCGTCGATGCAGACGCCCTTGACGCCGTGATCGACCATCCACTGCGCGCCTTCGGGGGTGAGGAAGGACCAGTTGTCCACATAGTCCACGCCCCAGTCGCGCTTCAGGCCGAGGCCGGTGCAGAGCAGGACAATGTCGCCGGGCTTGACCTTGTCGGCATACTTGTCGAGCAGCTCCGGGCCGATGCCGGTGTGCACGGGCAGATCGAAGAAGTCCATCGGAACCGCCTCGCCCACGAGATTCTCAATGGGATACTCGGCAGCGTCCATGCCGTCGATGAAGTGATGACGGGGCGCGTCGAAGTGGGTGGAGGTGTGGGTGTTCATGTACATGCGCTCGGACTGGTAGCCGTCCTTTGCGATCAGGGTCTCGTAGTTGATCTCGCAGAGCTCATAGGGCAGGTAGCCGGGGTTGTTGTGGAAGAAGGTCTGGGAGCAGTCGATCAGTTTCTTGATTTTCATGGTGTTCTCTCCTTTTCATGTTTTCATGGTTTGATTGTATCATACTTTCCCATCGTATGGGAGTGATTACAGGATGATGTAGTAGATCAAATAGATCAGGATGCTCAGCACGCCGATGGTTGTGGCCGGCGGATCAATGTGCGTACTGGCGTCGGTGTTGATCGCGTCGCCGATGATCGTGCTTACGATGGAGGCGATCATGCCCCAGACCGCCGCCCAGGCGAGACTGCCGGTGGCGAGCATGGCATAGCCCGCGGTGCAGGTGATGTGATGCGTCGGCGGGAAGTTCGGGTCGATGAACCAGAACACCAGGGACGCCAAACTCAGGAAGAAGGGCAGCCACGGGTTGCCGGATTTCATCACGATGCCGCCTGCCATGAAGCCGACCGCAAGACCGAGGAACGCCCAGTAGATCCATTCCTTTTTATTGCCGCTGTAGCGCGGGATGTCCTTCATGCTGCGGTTGAGGAACTTGCCGTCGCCGAGGAACTTTCGCGTGAGGCAGGAGTAGAAGATAACGGAGACGGAGCCCGCATCGATCACCCAGCCGGTCTTATTGATGAGCCAGGCTGTGATCATCGAGAGGATCGAGACCGCCGCCGCAACCAGTAGAACGGAGATGTCCTGAAACTTTGTCAGGCTCGTGAGGATCGCCGCACCGCCGAGGTCGTGCTTGCGAACCTTCGAGGCGTAGGCCGTTGCGACCACGCCGCCGGTGAAGGCGATGTAGGGAAACAGTCCGTAGGAAACGGTGTCGCCCAAAAAAGAATACTGTGGGAACGCCGTCATGGCGACCATCACCAGACCGGCGAGCATGCATTCCTGAAACGCTCCGACCATCGCACTGATGATGCCTGCGCTGAATGCGATTGCGATCATATACAAAGTCATGTAGCTCGGCTCCTCTCGATTCAACGTTGAACATTGGCTCTTGCGATTTATAAATACCATATCTTTTGCACAGCGTCAAGGCTTTTTTCTTCATTTTTCTTGATTTTGGAGGAATCCACAATTACCATCAACGTTTATTGTTCAACATTGATATATGTTCGCGCTTGACATCCTTCCCGTTTCTTGCTAAACTTTGTTCAACAATCAATATTATATTGTGAGGTGTTCTTATGGACATCAAAAAAATCAGCAACAACACCGTACAGCAGATCATCGACACCTTTACGAAGCAGCTGATGAACGGCGCGCTTCGGCCCGGCGATCAGATCCCGACGGAGATCGAGCTTGCCGAGCGCTTCGGCGTAGCCCGCAATACGGTGCGTGAGGCGATCAAGATCCTCGTTGCCATGGGCGTGCTGGAGATCCGCCGCCCCGTCGGCACCTTCGTCTGCGAGGGCTTCACGGAGCCAATGATCTCCCCGCTGCTCTACGGCGTGATCCTCGGCAGGGGCGACAGCTATGACGAGCTGATGGATCTGCGCGAGATCATGGAGACCGGCACGATGCTGACCGTGATCCGCAACGCCACGGACGACGAGATCCTCACGCTGGAAAAGCCGCTGCAAACGTTGCGGGACGCGTGCTTTGCCGCCAAGCCCAGGGTTGAAACGGTGTTTGCGAAGGACGACGCCTTTCATGAGGCGATCATGGCGCTCTCCCACAACCGGATGGTCGAGCGCATTGCCGACATCGTGCGCACCATGACGCACGACATGCGCCATGAAAGTGTGGAACTCATGATTTCCGGTGGACGAAATGAGGAATTCTATGCCGCCCACGAGAAGCTCTATCGCCTCCTGCGCGACCGGGATGTGGACGGCGTCTACCGCGAGATCCGCAGCACCTACTTCGTGCCCGACGGGGAAAACGGCGTGCGCTCGCTGTCGGAGTAGGCCGCCGAACCGTTTATCATCAAAATCCATGTGAGGGG
>JBGUHV010000059.1:0-12914 GCA_045112425.1 Oscillospiraceae bacterium | reverse complement strand
TCCTACCACTTCCGACCTTCCAATGCAAGAGACCCGGCGCGAGTTCTCCCCTTGGCACAGCTTTTGCAGGAAAAACCATCGTATTTCAGTCAAATTGCCTAGAAATATAAATGCATTTTATACGCATCTGACAAAGATTGACACGATTTTTGCAGGCCGTGAAGGCGCTGCTCCGTTTCGACTTACTTTCCGCGATCCCATTGACAAATACCCCGCGGGGGTATAGTATAGGAAATACCCCCAAGGGGTATCCTGAATCATGGAGGGATCGCTTTGGACGAAGAAACCAGATCCTGCTGCTGCGGTGGGGAGAAGCACACCCTGCGCTCCGAGGAGGAGCGCAAAAAGCTCCTCAACCGGCTCAGCCGTATCGAGGGGCAGATCCGCGGCCTCAAGGGCATGCTCGAAAAGGACGCCTATTGCCCCGATATTCTCACGCAGTCGGCTGCGGTCAACGCCGCCGTCAATGCGTTCAACAAGGAGCTGCTCGCCAGCCACATCCGCCACTGCGTCGTGCGCGATGTGAAAAACGGAGACGAGACCGTCATCGACGAGCTCGTCGCCACCATCCAGAAACTGATGAAATGATCTTGTCATCCTGAGCGAAGCGCAGCGAAGTCGAAGGATCTTGGCTGCGCAGTCTGATCGAAGGTGTTTTCTAATGGAACAATATAACGTTACCGGCATGAGCTGCGCCGCCTGCTCCGCCCGCGTGGAGAAGGCCGTCTCCAGGGTTCCGGGCGTCACGGCCTGCTCGGTGAGCCTGCTCACAAACTCCATGGGCGTCGAGGGCACTGCTTCCGCGCAGGAGATCATCGCCGCCGTGGAGGGCGCAGGCTACGGCGCCGCACCCAAATCCGGCGGGGAGACCAAAGCCGCCGCTCCTGCGGCGGACGCACTTGCCGACCGGGAGACGCCGGTTTTGAAGCGCCGGCTCATCTCCTCGCTCGGTTTCCTCACCGTGCTCATGTATGTCTCCATGGGCCACATGATGTGGGGCTGGCCGCTGCCGAAGTGGTTCGACGGCAACCACGTCGCCATGGGTCTTGCGCAGTTGCTGCTCGCCGCCATCGTCATGGTCATCAACCAGAAATTCTTCATCTCCGGCTTTAAGAGCCTGCTCCACGGTGCGCCGAATATGGACACGCTCGTCGCCCTTGGCTCCGGCGCGAGCTTCGTCTGGAGCACCTATGCGCTCTTTGCCATGACGCACGCCCAGCAAATCGGCGACGCGGACGCTGTCATGGCCTATATGCATGAGTTTTATTTCGAGTCCGCCGCCATGATCCTCGCCCTCATTACCGTCGGCAAGATGCTTGAGGCCAGAAGCAAGGGCAAGACCACCGACGCGCTCAAGAGCCTCCTGTCGCTCGCGCCGAAGACGGCAGCCGTCGAGCGCGGCGGAGCCGAGATCGTCGTGCCTATCGAGCAGGTGCGCCGGGGCGACGTGTTTCTTGTCCGTCCGGGGGAGAGCATCCCGGTCGACGGCGTGGTGCTCGAAGGGGAGAGCGCCGTCAATGAGGCCGCGCTCACCGGCGAGAGTATCCCCGTGGACAAGGCGGCGGGCGACGCCGTCTCCGCCGCCACGGTGAACCAGTCCGGCTTTCTGCGCTGCGAGGCCACGCGCGTCGGCGAGGATACGACCCTCTCGCAGATCATTAAAATGGTCTCCGACGCCGCCGCTACCAAGGCGCCCATCGCCAAGGTGGCCGATCGGGTCTCCGGCGTGTTCGTTCCGGCGGTCATCTCCATCGCCATCGTCACCACGATCATCTGGCTGCTCGCGGGGCAGACGTTCCCGTTCGCGCTTGCGCGCGGCATCTCCGTGCTCGTCATCAGCTGCCCCTGCGCGCTCGGGCTTGCCACGCCCGTCGCCATTATGGTCGGCAACGGCCTCGGCGCGAAAAACGGCGTCCTCTTCAAAACAGCCGTCTCCCTTGAGCAGACGGGCAAAACGCAGATCGTCGTCCTCGATAAAACCGGCACCATCACCTCCGGCGAGCCGCGTGTGACGGAGCTTCTTCCTGCCGAGGGCGTCTCGGAGGAAGCGCTGCTCTCCGCCGCCTTCGCCCTCGAGCGAAAGAGCGAGCACCCGCTCGCAAAGGCCATCCTGCGCCACGGTGAGGAGCGCGGAATCGCCGTGCGGGAGGTTGCGGATTTCCGCGCCCTGCCCGGCAACGGTCTCTCTGCTATGCTGGAAGGGAAGCCCCTCCTCGGCGGCAGCCTCAAGTTCCTCTCCTCGAAAATCAGCGTGCCCGCCGCTGTTCACTCCTCTGCAGAAGCGCTCGCTGAGCAGGGGAAGACCCCCTTGCTCTTCGCGCTGGACGGGAAGCTCCTCGGCGTCATCGCCGTGGCGGATGTGCTGAAGGCCGAGAGCGGCGAGGCGATCCGCCAGCTCAAGAGCATGGGCGTCCGCGCCGTCATGCTCACGGGCGACAATGAGAAAACCGCCCGCGCCATCGCGCAGGAGGCCGGCGTCGATCACGTCATCGCGGGTGTTCTGCCGGACGGCAAGGAGCAGGTCGTCGCCGCCCTGCAGCAGTTCGGCAAGGTCGCCATGGTGGGCGACGGCATCAACGACGCGCCCGCGCTCACGCGCGCCGATATGGGCATCGCCATCGGCGCCGGTACAGACGTCGCCATCGATGCTGCGGACGTCGTGCTCATGCACAGCCGCCTCACGGACGTGCCCGCCGCCATCCGCCTCAGCCGCGCCACGCTGCGCAACATCCACGAAAACCTCTTCTGGGCGTTCTTCTATAACGTGATCTGTATTCCGCTTGCGGCGGGCGTGTTCATCTCGCTCCTCGGCTGGAAGCTCAATCCCATGGTCGGCGCAGCCGCCATGAGCCTGTCGAGCTTCACCGTCGTCACGAACGCCCTGCGGCTCAATCTCTTCAAGCTCCACGACCCCAGCCGGGACAAGGCCATCGAGCCCGTCAGCATCCCGGAGGAATTCTTTGCATCATTTACAAAACAGGAGGAAACCACCATGCAGAAAACCATGAAAATTGAAGGAATGATGTGCCAGCACTGCGAGGCCCGCGTCAAAAAGACGCTCGAGAAGATCGAGGGCGTCGCCTCCGCGGAGGTCAGCCACACCGCCGGCACCGCGATTGTCGAGCTCACCGCCGACGTCGACAACGCCGTTCTCAAGCAGGCCGTCGAGGATCAGGACTACACCGTCCTCGGCATCGAGTAAAATCGCAAATGGGAGCCGCAGGGCTCCCATTTGACGCATCGGTGCGTTTCGTGCTACACTGCACCCGAGGTGTTCATCAATTATGGAATTTGTCTATACCCCCGAGCTGATCGAATACATGCGCGCCAAGGGCAAATCCTCCGTCGTCGTCGAGGTCGTCTCGAGCGACCATTCGGATTTTGAGGTCACGGAGCTCTATGTGCACGTCATATCCGAAAAGAAGGCCGCCGAGTTTCTGAAAAAGCGCTTTGTCTCCAAGCCCGCGCCCGTGGGGCAGGTGCTCCTGCCGCCGTATCGCCTCCACTATGCCGATAGGGTCACGTTCTCGCTGCGCTCCTTCCTCGGCGTCAAGTCCGTTCGTCAGGAGGGAATCGAGCTGTGAAGCAGGAAAACGTTTTTACCGAGCACATTCTGCCGTTTCTCTTGCTCACATTCGGCGCGGCGGCCGCGGCCTTCGCGCTGGAGGAGTTTCTCGTTCCGTTCACGATTCTCGATGGCGGCATCGTCGGTGTCAGTATGATCCTCGCGCAGCTCACGCCGCTGAAGCTCGGCCTCTATATCGTCGTGCTCAACGTTCCGTTTCTGCTCCTTGGGCTCAAGCGCCTTGGCTGGCGCTTTCTCTTTCGCGCGCTCTATGCCATGGTGCTCTTTTCCGTCCTGCTCGAGGTGTTCGCGCCGCTCCCGGCCATCACGGATCAGGATTTGCTGGTGGTCGTCTTCGGCGGCGTCCTGCTCGGTCTCGGCGTCGGGCTGATTCTCCGCGCCGGCGGCTGTCTCGACGGCACCGAGATCGTCGCCATGATCCTCAGCCGCAAGACCAGCTTCTCCACCGGGCAGATCATCCTCGGCTGCAACATCGTCATTTACGGCGCCGCGGGCTTTCTCTTTTCCGTCGACCGCGCGCTGTTCAGCCTGCTGACCTATTTCATCACCTCCCGCGTCATCGACATGGTCGAAAACGGCATGGAGCAGGGCAAGGCGCTCATGATCATCACCGATCAGGGCAGACACATTGCCGATGCGATCTATGAGCAGCTCGGCCGTACCTGCACGCTCATGGAGGGCAGCGGCATGATCTCCGGCGAGAAGACCGTGCTCTACTGTGTTCTCACGCGCATCGAGGTACCCACCGTCAAGCAGATCATCCGCGACATGGACGGCTCCGCCTTTGTCACCGTCACGGACGTCTCCGAGATCATCGGCCAGCACATCAAACAAGGGAAAGATGCTTGACTTTTGCAAAAGAAACATGCTAAAATACCTCCGCAATGTGCAGCATAAGCGTAAGACCGGTTGCTTTTCGCAACCTGCCTTACGCTTTTTTGTTTATGGAGGTATCTTATGCAGCAGCCCAAGGTCAAGCTCTGGACGAAGGACTTCGTCCTCATCATCGTCATCAACTTTCTTGTCTTTCTCAATCATCTCATGATTCTCTCCACGTTCCCGTTCTATGTGGAGCATCTCGGCGGCTCGGAGGCGGCGGCCGGTCTCGCCGCCGCGCTCTTTTCCATCGTCGCGGTTTTCTGTCGACCGGTCATCGGCTGGATGCTCGATACCGGCAAGCGCAAGGCCATCCTGCTCATCGGCCTCGTCGGCATGGCGCTCATGCCGGTCGGGTATCTGGCGCTGAGCGTGCTCTTTCTCGCCTTCGTCGCGCGCATGCTCCACGGCGCGTCGCTTGCCTTTTCCAACACCTCCACCGCCACCATCGCGACGGATATCATCCCCCAGCCCCGCTTCGCCGAGGGCATGGGCATGTTCGGCCTCGCCACAGCGCTCGCCACGGCCTGCGCGCCGGCGCTGGGTCTCGCGCTGATGGAGCGCTTTGGATTCACGGCGCTCTTTGCCGTCGGCACCGGCGCCGCCGTGCTCGCGCTCATCCTCTTTGCCGCGCTCAAAACGCCCGCCGTCCCGCAGCAGAAAAAGCCCTTCACGGTCAGGGGGCTTTTGGACAAGGACGCCCTGCCTGCCTCCGTCACGGCGCTCGTCTTCATGTTCACCTATGGCGCGCTCGAGAACTTCACGGCGAAATACGCCGCTGAGGCAAATCTCCCGAGCGGCGGCCTCTTCTTCACGGTCATGGCGCTGGTGCTCCTCCTCACGCGTCTCACCGCCGGCAAGGTCACGGACCGGAGAGGGGAGAGCATCTTTGCCTATACCTGCAACCTCGCCATGCTGCTCGCGCTCCTGCTCCTCGGACTCTGGCCGAATATAGTCACCTATTTCCTCGCTGCCGCCCTCTCGGGCTACGGCTTCGGCGGACTCGAGCCCGCGCTGCAGTCTATGGCCGTCGCCATCGCCCCGCCGGAGCGCCGGGGCAGCGCCAACTCCACCTTCCTCTGCGCCTATGATATCGGCATCGGCCTCGGCGGCGGCATCGCAGGAAGTCTCATCTCCGCCATGGGTTATGAGCGCATGTTCGTTGTCATGGGTGTCTTCAACGTCCTCGCGATCATCATCTATGTGCTTTTCGGAAGAACGCATCCCTCGTCGTTTACCTATAGAAAGAAACATCATCTGCTTTAACCTGAGTGGAAAACCGGTTTCCCGGAGCCGGTTTTCCGCTCTCTTTTTTTGAATGAATGATTGCGCGGATCATTCCGGCATGGTAAGATAAAAGCAGACCGAATTCATACTGTTGAGGAGGTTCAAGATGGGTAAAAGAGTCGTGTCTTTCGTGCTGGTGTTCAGCATGATGCTTTCCCTGCTTGCGTTCAGCGCAGCGGCGGAAGGGGAGGAGCGAAGCGGAACCTGCGGAGAAAACGTTACCTGGACTCTGTCGTCCAATGGAGTTCTGACCATCTCCGGAAGCGGTGAAATGTATGACTATGCAAATAGCTGCACTAATCCGTCTCCGTTCTATTCGCTGCGCACCAAGATCAAGCAGGTGCGCATTGAAAATGGCGTCACAGCCATAGGAAAAAGATGCTTCTTGTGTTGCAGATTGGAATCGGTCTCGCTGCCGGATTCCCTTCTGGAGATTCGAAGCCGCGCATTTGAAAGCTGCTCTGATCTCGCCGAGGTTACCATTCCTGCCAGTGTGAAAGAGATCGGGCAACAAGCGTTCTATCACTGCAGCAAGCTTCGGCAGTTTCAGGTTTCACCCCAGAATCGTTCGTTTGCCGCCGGTGACGGGATTTTATACAGCTATGATTATGCAACGCTGATGTGCTGCCCCAATCTTGACAAGCAGAGCTTTTCCATTCCGGACTCTGTGACCGAGATTGCTCCTTATGCACTTTCAGATTACGAGAATCTTCATAGCTTGTTCATTTCAGAACATGTGGAGAAGATTGGAGTGCGAGCGTTTCCTTCTTCCAAAAATCTGTCGATTTCTTTGCCGCCCCAGCAGGAGCACTTCAAGCTTGTGGACAAGGTTCTCTATACGCAGGATATGAAAGAACTGCTGTGGTGTTCTCCTGATAACTTTGGTGTCTGCAGTGTGCCGGATGGCGTTGAAGTCATTCGGGAAGCCGCCTTTTATTACTGCGGCGGACTGTCAAGAATCAGTCTTCCTTCAACGCTTCGTGAGATTGGCCAGGAGGCTTTTGAATACTGCAGCGGACTGACGGAAATGATCATTCCCGGGAGTGTGAGATCCATTCTTCACTGGACGTTTGCTGAGTGCATCAATCTGAAATATATCACGCTCCCGGCCAGCGTGACCTATGTGGTCCGCAACGCCTTCTATAACTGCTATTCCCTGAAGGATATCTACTATGCCGGGAGTCATAGCAGACTGCTGCTTACGTCTGAAGGATGCTACGACATGTCCGGGATCGAAATCCATTATAATCAAACCGGTCCGGCGCTGCCGACGGGCGTGATGGCGCCGCGTGCACCGCTGGTGGATTCTGATGGAACCTTCCATTTTTATTCCGATCATCTGAAGGATGAGACCGGGAAAATCACGCTGAACGGAACCTATGAATATGATGAAACATGGTTCACCAGAGACAGCTCGGAATATCAGCATGACCTCGCAAAAATGTCTGTTCGCGCTGCAATTGCCGCGTTTGGCCTCTCGGATGATACGAGTGAAGCGAACTATGCGAACATTCAAATGCTGATGAAAGCGCTCCGGTTTGAGAATCCGCAGTTTTATTATCCCAAGCCGGAGGCGGATTCCATCGGATATGCCATCAGCTCCAAGAATATTCGGGATGCGGATGGGCATATGTTCTCCCTTCTGATGGTCGCGGTGCGCGGCGGAGGATACTATGATGAATGGGGCGGCAATGTCAACGTCGGTTCGTCCGGCTACCACCGCGGATTTTATATAGCGGCACAGAAGGTGGTTGACGGAGTTGATGCATATATCAAGAAGTACGGTTCGGATCTGCTTCCGGATAAGAAAGTCTGGATCAGCGGCTACAGCCGCGCCGCAGCCACGACCAACATTGCCGCGGCAAAGCTGAACGTAAAATTCGGCATGGATAATGTCTATGCCTATTGCTTTGAGTGTCCGCAGGGGGTTACGGCGAAAGACGCAGACAGTGAGCGCTATTCCAACATCCACTGCATTGTCAACCCGATCGACTTTGTTCCGAAGGTCGCGATGAATGCATGGAATTTTACGCGCTACGGCAATACCTATTTTCTCCCTGCGAGAGGCTCCAATTCCGATTATAAGGCTCTCAAGAGCCGAATGGCCGCGTCGTATGAAACGCTGCTGAAGAACAACGGCGTGAAGAACACGGCAGAAATGCTGCAGAAGCTCACGAGCGAGGTCGTTCCGCGCAAGGGGAACGAGGGCTCGGTCCAGCAGTATGTATTTGACCGAATGGCGTACAATGCCGCCATGGCGCTCTCCAGCCGGCTCAGCTATGCCGCCATCCATCAAAAGCAGTTTGTTGCTGCCGTCACCGATATTATGGGCAATAAAGAACACGAAATCGGCGCTGCGGCTCTGGATGGAATGGCAGTCTCATTCATGTTGTCTTATATTGCAAAGCAAAATACGATCTGGGGCGCGCTGCTGCTGATGGATTTGCCCTCGCTCTGCAAGTATATCGGCTATGCTCACTATCCGGAGCTCTGTCTCTCATGGCTGGATGCGCTCGATGGCGACCAGATGGTCAAATGGCAGCAGATGAGCTACCGCACGGTCTTTATCAACTGCCCGGTGGACGTGTCTGTTTACGACGCGGACAATCGTCTCGTCGCGCAGATCATCAATGATGAGCCGCAGCCGGTCGAGGACGGCGTCGGCGCGTATCTGGATGAAAACGGCCAGAAGGTTCTGATCCTGCCCATGGATATGGACTATACCGTCTCTGTGACGGCAACCGACGCCGGAGACGTGACCTATACGGTCTCTGACTATGATCTGGCCTCGAGCAGTGTTGCCGATGTGGTCAGCTATCAGAATATCTCTGTAAAAAAGGGCGACACGCTCAGCGGCGCGGTTCCGAAAAAGGAAGACAGCGCGGTTTATACGCTCAAAGCCGCAGACGGAACGATGCTGAAACCCGATGTCGATCAGCACGGAAGTGACGCTGGATTCTGCGCAATCAGCGTGACGGCCACCTCCGGCGGCACGGCCACGCCCGGCGGTTACTTCGTTTCCGGCGAGTATGCCGGCCTGACTGCGACGCCGGACGAGGGCTGTAGCTTCCTCGGCTGGTATCAGGACGACACT
Source organism: Oscillospiraceae bacterium (assembly GCA_045112425.1). GTDB lineage: Bacteria > Bacillota > Clostridia > Oscillospirales > Oscillospiraceae > CAG-103. The sequence continues at coordinate 4,071 of JBGUHV010000059.1, read as the reverse complement.
CTGCTCAGCGCCGAGCCGACGTGGCGGTTTATGGTTACCGGCAGCGCTGCGCTGGAAGCGCGCTTCCGGGATCCGAATGCGCCCGAATCGCCTGCGCCTGGCGCCGAGCCGGTTTTGCCCACGCCGGTCACGTCGCTGAAACCGCATGTTTCCGGCAACGTGCAGTATAATTCCTACCATGAAGCACATTACCCAAACTTCAACTCGCGCTGGAGCTACCCGGTCTGGTCTGATCTCCATGAGAGAAACGGCGGTTTGGAGCGCGTGGAATATGTTCCTCTGAACAGAGGATTCTCACTCATTTGGGAGCAGTACCGCATGGACGGCGTGCTGCTGGAGCAGGGTGAGATTCCGATGGAGCTGCCGATCTTCGGCGGGTTTTATGCCGGTGCGGATGAGAATTATATCGTGTTCGGCCAGAACAACCCGGATCAGGACGACGATGCGGAGGTGCTCCGCGTCGTGCGCTACAGCAAGGACTGGGAGCGTCTCGACAGCGTGAGCATCAAAGGCATCAACACGGAATCTCCGATTTTCGGCGGTCCGCTGCGCATGACGGAGGACGACGATCTGCTGTATGTGCACACCTGTCATAAAATGTACAATGGACATCAGTCCAATCTCACCTTCGCGCTTCAAAAAACGGATCTGCGCGTGACGGATATGCGATGCGAGGTCAGTGCTTTCCGCACCGGCTATGTGAGTCATTCCTTCAATCAGTTCATCCTGAATGACAACGGCCGCATCGTCACACTGGATCAGGGCGACGCCTACCCGCGATCTGCCGTTCTGCACCGATATCCGTATGCGAGTATCAACGGCACTTTTATTCCGAGTGAAATCAACACCGGCGCCAGTACGGAAAACGTCGATATCATGCTCTTCCAGGGAGCGTATGCAAAATACGGCAACGCAACCGGAGCGAGCCTCGGAGGCCTCGCCGCCACAGACACGCACTACATCGTCGCGGGCATGGCAATTGATACCGACGGCATGGAGAAGGATCTGGATTACGGACAGCGCAACGTGTTTGTCGCCTCCGTGCCGAAGGACAACCTGAATGAAGATGCCGTGGAGCTGACCTGGCTCACGAACTACGCGCCCGGCGAAAAGCAGCTCGTCTTCACGCCGCAGCTTCTCTCGCTCAGCGATGGGCGCTGCTTTGTCATGTGGGATGACGGCGTGAATACCAACTACACGTTCCTGAATGCTGCCGGTGAGCCGGACGGCAAGGTGTATTCCAGAGCCGACGCCGCCGTCTCCGACTGCCCGCCCGTGGAGATCAACGGCAAAATCTACTGGTATGTCACCTTCTGCTTCACGCTCCACCTGCGCAGCTATTATCTGAATGAACAGGAATACTATTTCAATCAGGAAGACGGTCTGGAGGCGCCGACCATCTATTGCTTGGATCCGAAGAACCCCGGCGATCTGCAGATCATCAAAACCGGGCTGATCAACACCCCGACGTCGACGCCTACGCCGTCTGCGCCGACGCCCACGCCGTCTGCGCCGACGCCCACGCCGTCCGCGCCGACGCCGACTCCGTCCACGCCGACGCCCACTCCGTCCACGCCGACGCCGACTCCGTCCACACCGACCCCGACGCCGGTTGTTTCCAATCCGTTCCGGGACGTGGCCGCCGGGCAGTATTACTACGACCCCGTGCTCTGGGCGGTGAAGCACGTTCCGCAGATCACGAACGGCACCTCGGCGACCACCTTCAGCCCGGACAACACCTGCACGCGCGGACAGGTCGTCACGTTCCTTTGGCGCGCCATGGGCTGCCCGGAGCCGAAGAGTACGCGCAACCCGTTCACGGATGTGAAGACGAACGATTACTTCTACAAGGCCGTTCTCTGGGCCGCGGAGAAGAATATCACAAACGGCACCTCGGCAAATACCTTCAGCCCCGGCAATCCCTGCACCCGCGCGCATGTGGTCACGTTCCTTTGGCGCGCGCATGAAACGCCCGCCGCAGGCAAGGCAAATCCGTTCGGCGATGTTCCTTCCGGACAGTATTACACCGATGCCGTGCTCTGGGCAGTCTCGCGCGAGATTACAAACGGCACCTCGGCGACCACCTTCAGCCCGGACAAGCCCTGCACCCGCGGCCAGATTGTCACCTTCCTGTATCGTGACATGAAATGAATTCTTTCAGCGAGAGACTTCTGCTTGGGAGTCTCTCGCATCTGACATTCGGGGTTGAAAATGTCCGAAAACAAGGTAGAATAGCCTTAGGGAGGTGATCCGATGCCGATTCATGTCCACAGCGAGATCGGCCCGCTGCGCCGCGTGCTGCTGCACCGTCCGGGGCGCGAGCTGGAGCATCTGGTGCCGCAGGAGCTCGAGCGCCTGCTGTTTGACGATATCCCGTATCTCGCCCTCGCACAGCAGGAGCACGATACGTTTGCCTCGATCCTCCGCGCGCAGGGGTGCGAGGTCGTCTATCTCGAGGATTACGCCGCCGAGACCCTGCGCCTTTGCCCGGAGCTCCGCGAGGGCTTCATCCGCCGCTTTCTGCAGGAGGGCGGCGCCATGGCGCAGGCGCATTTCAAAGCGCTCTTTGGCGTCCTCATGGAGATCGACGATGATCTCACGCTCATCCGCCGCACCATGAGCGGCCTCACGGCGGAGGAGCTCGAGGGTCGCCTCGAGGAAGGGCCGCTCACGCGCCTGACGCGAGAGAGCCGCCATTTCGTCCTCGATCCGATTCCGAATCTCTATTTCACGCGCGACCCCTTCGCCTCCATCGGCTGCGGCGCGAGCGTGCATCGCATGTTCTCCGCCACGCGCCGGCGCGAGACGATTTATGCCGATCTGATCCTGCGCCGCCATCCGGATTTTGCCGGCATGCCCCTCTGGTATGACCGCGGCGAGCCGTTTCCCATCGAGGGCGGCGACATTCTGAACCTCAGCGACCGGGTGCTTGCTATCGGTCTGAGCCAGCGCACCAGCCCGGAGGGGATCGAGCGGCTGGCGCGAAATCTCTTCGCCTCCAATCAAAGCACGGTCGAGACGATTCTTGTCCTCGATATTCCGAGCGTCCGTGCCTTCATGCACCTCGATACGGTCTTTACACAGCTGGACGCAGACAAATTCTCCATCCACCCCGAGATTCTGCGCTCGCTGCGCATTTTTGCCCTCACGCAAGGGAAGGGCGGCGAGCTCAAGGTCACCGAGCGCGCCGAGCGGCTCGAAACCGTGCTGGAGCAGACGCTCCGCCTCGATCATGTCTCGCTCATCCGCTGCGGCGGCCAGAGCAGCATCAGCTCCGCCCGCGAGCAGTGGAACGACGGCGCCAACACCCTCTGCGTCGCCCCGGGCAAGGTCATCGTTTATAACCGCAACCACGTCACGAATGAGATCCTCCGCCAAAACGGCATCGAGGTCTTTGAGATGCCGAGCTCCGAGCTCGCCCGCGGCCGCGGCGGCCCCCGCTGCATGAGTATGCCGCTGCATCGGGAATCAGTATAATTATGTAAACCAGAAAGGATGAAGATCATGGCCTTTCAACTGCCTGCATATCACGCGCCGGACTTCACGGCGCTGCAAAACGCGCCGGACGCCGTCACCGCGCCCGCGCCGATGGACGGCGTCGCCCCCGAGGGCTATCACAGCACCTCCATGTACCCGGAGTATTTCAAAATCAATGGTCAGTGGCGTCTGGCCGAGGAGAGCCGCATGGATTCCAGCGTCGTCCTGCGCGGGAACGGTCAGCTTGACGTTGTGGAAAACCGCAACCTCCGCGCGGGCGACCGCGTCATTCTCGGCCGCACCGAGCGGGGAGAGGAGGGGGTGTATCTCCACGCCCACGGCTTCGACGGCGGGTCAGACGGAAACGACGATCAGTTCGTCTTCCGTCAGGGCCGCAGCCGCGAAACGTCCTATGCCCGCGACTATGACCGCCTCATTCAGCTCCTGCGCCATGAGCGCGAGCACGGCAATATCGTCTGGGTCATGGGCCCGGCCTTTGCTTTCGACGCCGATGCCAGAAGCGCCATGTCCGCGCTCATCCGCGCGGGCTACTGCCACGGTCTCCTCGCCGGAAACGCCCTCGCCACGCACGAT
>JBGUHV010000058.1:0-10663 GCA_045112425.1 Oscillospiraceae bacterium | reverse complement strand
AAGAGGGAAGCGAGGGTGGTGGCCAGACCGTCGCCCAGCAGGGTGCGGTGGAAGCCGGGGTCGACCATGAAGTTCTGCTCGCAGGTGGAGCTGATGGCGCACACGTCGCCGATGTGCTCAACCATGGTGGCGAGGCTCAGCGGAACAATCGTGAAGATCGCGGTCACGAGGATGCCGCCGTTCAAGCCGGTCTTGAAGATGTGGAACACGCTGTTCTCCCACACGATGGGGAGCGCGAACCACTTCGCGCCGGAGACGGACTCCGCCACGTTCTGACGCACGGCGGGATCAATGATCACAGCGCAGATGTAGCTCACGAGAACGCCCAGGAGGATGGGGATGATCTTCGCCATGCCCTTGCCCCACATATTGAAGCCGATGACGGTCACGATGGCGATGATGGCGATCAGCCAGTTGGCGTTGCAGTTGTTAATCGCGGAGGAGGAGAGCGTCAGGCCGATGGCAATGATGATCGGGCCGGTGACGATGGGCGGGAAGTAGCGCATGACCTTCTTCACGCCGAAGACCTTGAACAGCGCCGAGAGAATCACATACATGAGACCCGCGCAGGCGACGCCCAGGCAGGCGTAGGGGATCATTTCCGTGTTGGGCTTGCCGTCAATCAGCGGCGCGATGGCGGCGTAACCGCCGAGGAACGCGAAGGAGCTGCCGAGGAAGGCCGGAACCTTGAGCTTGGTCAGCACATGGAACAGCAGCGTGCCCAGACCCGCAAACAGCAGCGTCGTTGCGATGTCGAGGCCTGTCAGAATGGGAACGAGCACCGTTGCGCCGAACATGGCGAACATGTGCTGCAGGCCCAGCACCAGCATCCGGGGCGTGCCCAGCTTGCGGGCGTCATACACCGGCTCGGCGCCGATCTTCTTTTCACTCATAATACTTTATCCTCCTGTATTTATGGCGGAACCCCGCCTTGTTTACTTCTCTTTTTCTTATTTTTTGAAACTATCCTTTAATGCTACGGCTCTGTTAAACACCAGATGCTCCGGCGTGGAGTCCTTGTTGTCCACGGCGAAGTAGCCGAGGCGCAGGAACTGGAAGCTCTGAGGCGCTTTGGCGTCGGCGAGCATCTTCTCCACCTTGCAGCCGGTCAGGACTTCCAGCGAATCGGGGTTCATGCACTCGATGTAATCCTTGCCGTCGCCCTCGGGATCCTCGTCCGAGAAGAGGTTGGAGTAGAGACGCACCTCAGCGTTGGCGCAGCAGTTTGCGTCCACCCAGTGCAGCGTCGCACCCTTGACCTTGCGTCCGTCGGCGGGGTCGCCGCCGCGGCTGGCGGGATCATAGGTCGCGAAGATCTCCGCGATGCTGCCGTCCTCGTTCCTGCGGTAGCCCGTGCAGCGGATCAGATACGCGCCCTTCAGGCGGCACTCGGGGCCGTCGGGATAGAGGCGCTTGTACTTCGGCACCGGCTCAGGCAGAAAATCGTCCGCCTCCACATAGACCTCGCGGGAGAAGGAGACGAGACGCTTGCCCGCCTCGGGATCGTTGGGGTTGTTCTCCACCTCGACCAGCTCGCTCTCGCCCTCGGGATAGTTCGTGATGGTGAGCTTCACCGGGCGGAGCACCGCCATGGCGCGCTGGGCGTGGTCGTTTAAGTCCTCGCGCAGGCAGTGCTCGAGGAAGCTGTAGTCCACCGTGCTCGGCACCTTCGAGACGCCGATGCGGTCGGTGAAGTTGCGGATGGAAGCCGGGGTGTAGCCGCGGCGGCGCAGGCCGCAGAGCGTCGGCATGCGCGGATCATCCCAGCCGGAGACGATGCCCTCCTCCACGAGGCGGCGCAGCTTGCGCTTGGACATGACCGTGTAGTTGATGCCGAGGCGGCTGAACTCGATCTGCCGGGGCTTCGAGGGAACGGACACGTTGTTGATCACCCAGTCATACAGCGGGCGGTGATCCTCATACTCCAGCGAGCAGAGCGAGTGCGTCACGCCCTCGAGCGCGTCCTGAATCGGGTGCGCGAAGTCATACATCGGGTAGATGCACCACTTATTGCCCTGGCGGTGATGCTCGATGTAGCGGATGCGGTAGAGCACCGGGTCGCGCATGTTGAAGTTGCCGCTCGCGAGATCGATCTTCGCACGCAGGGTGTATTTGCCCTCGGGGAACTCGCCGTTTTTCATCCGCTCGAAGAGATCGAGACTCTCCTCGATCGGGCGGTCGCGCCACGGGCTCTTGGCGGGCGTGTTCGTGTCGCCGCGATATTCCTTGAACTGCTCGGGCGTCAGCTCGCAGACGTAGGCCAGGCCCTTTTTGATCAGCTCCACGGCGAACTCGTAGTCCTGCTCGAAGTAGTCCGAGCCGAAGAAGAACCGGTCGCCCCAGTCAAAGCCGAGCCAGTGGATGTCCTCCTGAATGGCCTCCACGAACTCGTTGCCCTCCTTGGAGGGGTTCGTGTCGTCCATGCGCAGGTTGCACAGGCCGCCGAATCGCTCAGCCGTGCCGAAGTCGATGCACAGCGCCTTGCAGTGACCGATGTGCAGATAGCCGTTCGGCTCAGGCGGGAAGCGAGTGTGCACGCGCTGACCCTCAAACCGGCCGCCCGGCCCGATGTCCTCCTGAATAAAGGCCTCGATAAAGTTTCTGGAAGTTTCGTCCATGGGATTGAACTCCTTATCCTTTGTATTTCAATTTTTTTCTGATGTATTATACACGAAAGCGGAACTGTTTACAATATTCATTATAGCGAACTTCCGCCCGAACACGCGCCCTCCTTTCGTTTATCTGCTCATCGTGTGGCAATGTTGGCGGAAATGTGTTAAAATGAGGCAAACGAACCAAAAGAGGAGGGAAGCCGCCATGCGTCTGGAGGAAGAGCGCGTCAAAACCATCAACGGCTACCGCGGCATCATCGTCAACACCCGCCTGGACTATGCCCGTCTGCCGGACGGGTCCATGGCGCTGCGCGAGGTGGTGGAGCACCCCGGCGGCGTCGCCGTGCTGCCGCTGGAGGCGGACGGCACGGTCTGGTGCGTGCGCCAGTATCGCTATCCGTTTTCCGAGCTGCTGCTCGAAATTCCCGCGGGGAAGCTCGAGCCGGGCGAGGAGCCAGAGCAGGCAGCGCGCCGCGAGCTCTCGGAGGAGACCGGGCTCGAGGCCGGGGCGCTGACGTATCTCGGCCGCCACTACTGCTCGCCGGGCTATAACAGCGAGGTGCTGCACATTTACCTCGCCCGCGATCTGCGCCGCGGCGAAGCCCACCCGGACGACGGGGAATTACTCGCCGTGGAAAAACACACCCTGCAGGAGCTCACAGAGCTTGCCCTCGCAGGCGAGCTGCCCGATACGAAAACCGCCGTCGCCGTTTTGAAGACCCGCCTGCTCATCGAGTAAGTGTTGCTTTTCTTCCCGGATTATGATACACTGACTAAGTACCCTTAAACTGGGTAAGTATGTACGATTGTGTCAATTCTTCAGATAGATGTTTCGCAGAAACAGGCGAGAGGTGCAACATGGATAAGTTTGTCATTCGCGGCGGCAGACCGCTGCAGGGCGAAATTCCGATCAGCGGCGCGAAGAACGCGGCCGTTGCGATCATACCGGCGGTTCTCCTGGTGGAGGGCGTGTGCCGGCTCGAAAACATTCCGCAGATCAGCGATGTGGACATGCTCCTCACGATTCTCGAGGGGCTCGGCGCCAAGGTGGACCGGATCGACGGCTCCACCGTGGAAATCGACTGCACGGACGCGCATTTTGTCGATGCGCCGTATGAGCTCATGCAGAAGATCCGCGCCTCCTATTATTTCATCGGCTCGATGCTCGGGCGCTTCGGCATGGCCAAAACCACCATGCCCGGCGGCTGCAACTTCGGCCTGCGCCCCATTGACCAGCACGTCAAGGGCATGACCGCCCTCGGCGCCACGGTGGAGATCAAGGACGGCTTCGTCTATGCCAACACGCCCGACGGCAAGCTCCACGGCTCCAAGATCTATCTCGATAAGGTCTCCGTCGGCGCCACGATGAACATCATCATCGCCGCGTCCAAGGCGCGTGGCCGCACGATCATTGAAAACGCCGCCCGCGAGCCGCACATTGTGGATCTCGCGAACTTCCTCAACTCCATGGGCGCGGATGTGCGCGGCGCCGGAACCGACACCGTCAAGGTCTACGGCGTGGAGCGTCTCCACGGCGGAACCTACACCATCATTCCCGACCAGATCGAGGCCGGAACGTATATGACCGCCTGCGCCGCCGCCGGCGGCGAGGTGCGCATTCTCAACGTCATCCCCCGCCACCTCGAGTGCATCAGCGCGAAGCTGCGCGAGATGGGCGTCACCGTCGTGGAAGGGGAGGACAACGTCCTCGTCCGCTCCAACGGGCGCCTGCGCCCCGTGAGCGTCAAGACCCTGCCGTATCCGGGCTTTCCCACGGATATGCAGCCGCAGGTGAGCACGGCGCTCTGTCTCGCCGGCGGCACCAGCAGCATCACCGAGGGCGTCTATGACAATCGCTTTAAGTACATGGAGGAGCTGCGCAAAATGGGCGCGGACGTCTCCGTGGACGGAAACTACGCCGTCATCAACGGCGTGGAGAAGCTCAATGGTGCCTGTGTCCGCGCGACCGATCTGCGCGCCGGCGCCGCCATGGTGATTGCCGGCCTCTGCGTCGATGACGTCACGGAGGTCACTGATATCAAATATATCGAGCGCGGCTATGAGGACTTCGTCGGCAAGCTGCGCAACGTCGGCGCGGACATCACGCTCGAGCGCACGCCGGACGAGGCGAAATGAGAGCCGTCGCGCTCGCGAGCGGCTCCACCGGCAACAGCACGCTCCTGCAGTGGGAGGGCGGCAGCCTTCTGATCGACGCGGGCATCTCCGCCCGCCGCGTGCGCACGATGCTGCGCGCCGAGGGCACGGAGCTGAGCGAGCTCACGGCCATTCTCATCACGCACGATCATTCCGATCACATCAGCGGGCTCGACGTGCTGCTGCGGCAGTGTGCCTGCCCGGTCTATGCCATGCCCGGCACGGCGAAAATGCTTCGCGCCGTTCTGCGCGGGCATGAGAGCCGGTTTCTCGATGCGCAGTGCGACGGGCTGATGCTCTCAGACGCCTGCGTCACGCCGATCCCGACGATGCACGACGCCTCCGAAAGCTGCGGCTGGCGCATCCGGATGCCGGAGGGCGCCTTCGGGCTCTGCACGGATCTCGGCGTCGTCACGGAGGAGGTCGTCGAGGGCCTCTGCGGCGTGGATCTCGCGCTCATTGAATCCAACCACGATTTGAATATGCTGCTCCACGGCCCCTATCCGCCGTATCTCAAGCGGCGCATTCGCTCCGAGTTCGGCCATCTCTCGAACGACGACGCGGCCGATCTCGCCGTCACGCTCTGCGCCAACGGCACGCGCAGCCTCATTCTGGGCCACATCAGCCGCCATAACAATACCCCCGCCAAAGCGCTGGAGACGGTCTCCGCCGCTCTGCGCGAGGCGCTGCCCGAGGCGCTGCAGCCGGCGCTCTGCGCCGCGCCCGAATGCGGCCCGCTCCCGGTGGAGCTGAAAGCGAGCGTGCCATGCTCTCTGTAACGATTCTCTGCGTCGGCAAAATGCGCGAGAAGCACTATATCTCCGCTTTTGCCGAATATGAAAAGCGCCTCGGCGCCTTCTGCCGGTTCGACCTGCAGGAGATCCCCGAGCAGCGCCTGCCGGATCGCCCGGCGCAGAAGGAAATTGACGCCGCGCTCGAGCGCGAGGCGCAGGAGCTGCTCCGCCGCATCCCGAAGGGCGCCGCGGTCATCGCTATGTGCGTGGAAGGGAAGAGCCTCTCGAGCCCTGCGCTTGCCGGGCACATCGAGCGGCTTCAAAATTCCGGCGTCTCCCACGTCTGCTTCGTCGTGGGCGGCTCGTTCGGTCTGAGCGAGCGTGTCAAGGCCGCGTCCTCGCTGCGTCTGAGCATGTCGGCCATGACGTTTCCGCATCATCTTGCGCGCGTGATGCTCGCCGAGCAGATCTACCGCGCCTTTACCATTCTGAACGGTTCCCAATATCACAAATAGGAGAAGCATCATGAGAGACGATTCCCTCAAGCCCGAGTTTCCCGACAAGGTGCCCGGCGATCTCCATCTCTCCTGGGGGAGAGACAGCCGCCGCGACCTGCTTGAGCGCTGGCCGACCACGACGGAGGGCGAGCCGGTCACGCCCGTGTTTCTGACCAAGTGCGGTCAGGTGGATCTGGAAGACCGACTGCTGGTCAATATGCTCGAGGCCTATGGCATTCCCTGCCTGACCCGATACCCCCACAGCGGGGAGTTCGGCAAGGTCGTGCTCGGCATGTCCGGCTTCGGCACGGAGATATACGTTCCCGAAACCCTTTTGCAGGACGCCATCGCTCTGTTGGAGAGCGAAGATGATATGGAAGGAGAGGAATTCCAATGAGTTATCAGGAAGAGTATCAGCGCTGGTTAGACAGCCCCGCCCTCAGCACCGCCGAGTGGGAGGAGCTGAAAGCCATTGAGAACAACCCCAAGGAGATCGAGAGCCGCTTTTTCGCGCCGCTGGAATTCGGCACTGCCGGTCTGCGCGGTGAGATGGCCGTCGGCCTGCGCCGCATGAACGTCCATGTCATTCGCCACGCCACGCAGGCGTTCGCTGAGGTCATCAAGGCCGAAGGCCCCGAGGCGTGCCGCAAGGGCGTCGTCGTCTGCTATGACTGCCGCATCAACAGCGAGCTCTTCGCGCATGAGGCCGCCGCCGTCATGGCCGCCAACGGCATCCACGTCCGCGTGTTCGACGCGCTGCGCCCCACGCCGGAGCTGTCCTACGCCGTGCTGCACTATGGCGCGCAGGCGGGCATCAACGTCACCGCGAGCCACAACCCCAAGGAATATAACGGCTATAAGGTCTACTGGGCCGACGGCGCGCAGCTGCCGCCGCAGCATGCCGCGGCGGTTGCCGACTATATGACGAAGCTCAACATCTTCAAGGACGTCAAGCGCATGAGCTTCGACGCCGCGCTTCAGCAGGGCCTGATCGAGTATCTCGGCGAGGAGACCGACGAGGCCTTCCTCAAGGAGGTCATGGCCATGGCCATCGATCCCGCCGTTGTCCGCCGCGTGGCCGATAACTTCAAGATTGTCTACACGCCGTTCCACGGCTGCGGCTGGCGCCTCGTGCCCGAAGCGCTCCACCGCCTCGGCGTGCAGCACGTCATTCCCGTCAAAGAGCAGATGGTGCTCGACGGCACGTTCCCCACGGTCGCAAGCCCGAACCCCGAGAACCCCGAGGGCTTCTATCTGGCCGTGGATCTCGCCAAGGAGGTCGGCAGCGATCTCATCGTCGGCACCGATCCGGACTCCGACCGCGTCGGCGTCATGGTCCGCGCGAAGGACGGCGAGTACCACACCATCACCGGCAACCAGATGGGCTGCCTGCTGATGGACTATATCATCACTGCCCGCCGCGAGCAGGGCACGCTCCCGAAGAACGCCGCCGGCCTCAGCACCATCGTCTCCACCAAGATGGTTCGCAAGATCTGCGAGGATAACGGCGTCCACTTCGACGAGACCTTCACCGGCTTCAAGTTCATCGCCGAGAAGCTCGCCGAGTACGCCAAGACCGACGCGTATCAGTACGTCCTCGGCTTTGAGGAGAGCTACGGCTATATGATGGGCGAGTACGTCCGCGACAAGGACGCCGTCACCGCCTCGATGATGATCGTGGAGATGGCCGCGCACTATCACGAGAAGGGCATGACCCTCGCCGACGCGCTCGAGGCACTGTATGAAAAGTACGGCCGCTTCGGCGAAAAGACGCTCAACCTCGTCATGCCGGGTCTCGACGGTCTCGAGAAGATGGCCGCCCTCATGGCGGAGTTGCGGGGCAATCCGCCCGCCGAGATCGCCGGCACCGCCGTTCTGCGCATGCGCGACTATAAGGACGGCTCCGTGAACGTGCCCGGCCTCGGCAAGGTGGACAATACGCCCATGTCCGGCTCCAACGTGCTCTATTTCGAGCTCGAGGACGGCTGCTCGTTCATCGTGCGCCCCTCCGGCACCGAGCCGAAGATCAAGATCTATATCCTCGCGCAGGGCAGCGACGCTGCCGACGTGCAGGCCAAGATCGAGAAGTACAACGCCTTTGCCGAAACGCTCAAGCGCTGAATCTGATCAGACAGACCTATGCAGCCCCCGGAGCTTCCGGGGGCTGTCTTTCGAGGAAAGCATATGAAAAAACTCTGGCAACTGTTTTACACCTTCGCCATCGTCGGCGTCACGACCTTCGGCGGCGGCTACGCCATGCTGCCCGCGCTGCAGCGCGAGGTCGTCGAAAAGCGCGGCTGGGCCACCGAGGAGGAGCTCATGGACTGGTACGCCATCGGCCAGTGCACCCCCGGCGTCATCGCCGTGAACACCGCCACCTTCGCCGGGCAGAAGCAGGCGGGCACGCTCGGCGGTATCATTGCCACGCTCGGCGTCGTCTTCCCGTCGCTCGTGATCATCACGGTCATCGCCGCCTTCATTCAGGGCTTTGCGGATATCCCCGCCGTGCAGCACGCCTTTGCGGGCATTCGCGCCTGCGTCTGCGTCCTCATTCTCAATGCCGTCGTCAAGCTCTGGAAGAAGTCCGTTCTCGACTGGAAAACCGGCGCGATCTTCGCCGTTGTGTTTCTCGGCTCGGTGTTCCTGCGCCTGTCTCCCGTGATCTACGTCATCATCGCCGCCGTCGCCGGCATCCTCTTAAAGCGTCTGGAGGTGAAGGCATGATCCTCCTGCGCCTGTTCTGGGAGTTTTTCAAAACCGGCATGTTCTCCGTCGGCGGAGGGCTCGCCACGCTCCCGTTTATCTATGATATCTCCGACAAAACCGGCTGGTTTACGCACCAGCAGATCGCCGATATGATCGCCGTCGCCGAGTCCACGCCCGGCCCGATCGGCATCAACATGGCGACGTATGTGGGCTTCACCACCGCGGGCGTCGTCGGCTCGCTCGTGGCCACGCTCGGCATCATCACGCCCGATATTATCATCATTCTCATCATCGCGTCCTTCCTCAAGAAGTTCCGCGAGAGCCGGCTGGTCGACAGCGCGTTCTATGGTCTCCGCCCCGCCTCCGCCGCCCTCATCGCCGCGGCGGGCTGGTCGGTCGTGAAGATCTCCCTCATCCATCTGGACGCGGAAACCCTCGCCTCCGTCTTCCAGTGGAAGGCGATCCTCCTTGCCGTCGCCGTGTGGCTGCTCACGAACGTCGTCAAGCAGACAAAGAAGTGGCACCCGCTCGCCTTCATCGCCCTGTCCGCCGTCGTCGGCATGATTTGTCAGTTTTAGAAATAAGTAAAAAAATGTAAACGTTTTGTAAATTCGTTACAAATAGTTACAAAAAATGTTGACAGATAAACAACATTGCGTTATGATAATCATGCGATCGCTGATAAACAAACGAAAGGAGCACGATTATTATGGCAAACTTTGGTCTGAATCTGGCTATGTGGATTCTCGGTCTGGCCGGCGAGCATGACGCTGACGGCTGGCTCTCCGCGATCCTGGAGCTTCTCCCGTAAGTTGTAAGAAAGCGAAAAAAGAGAGAAAAGCAGCTGCCTCAAACAGAAGCAGCTGCTTTTCTTTTGTTTTTAAATGATGTACGGAATCTGGAAGATGTACACGTTGCGGTATTTCTCCATGCGCTTGATCATGGTCTTTGTGGTCTGGTTGTGCAGCACGCGCGCCCAGCGGTTTTTCATCACGAGGTTCGGCATCATCACGGTCAGGTGCTGGTGCTCGTCGAGCTTGGCGTGCTCGGCCTCGATGTGCCGCATGAGCACCTCCTCCGTGTTGCGGTAGTGCGTCACCTCATAGACGAATTTCCCCGGCACGCCGAGACGCTCCACCTGCGCCTCGAGCCGCTTTGCTCCCGCCTCGTCGCTGCAGATGTGGAAGAACTCAATCTCGTCGAAGTCGAGATCCCGCGCACAGTTGAGCACCTTCACGAACGAGCGGTTCACATTCTGCACCGGCAGGATCAGCTTGCCCACGCGCCCGCGGCCCATGAGCGCGACGGCCTCCTCCGGCGAGGATATGCGCAGATCGTCTCGCACCTTGTCATAGTGCTTCTTGATCGTCCGCATCAGCCACACGAGCAGGATGATGCACACGAGCGTCACCCACGCGCCCTGCAGGAACTTCATGATCACGATGATCACGAGCGTGATGCCGGTGATGATCGTGCCGAAGCCGTTGACAAAGGCCTTGGTCTGCCAGCCGGGGCCTTTTTTGCGCACCCAGTGGAGCACCATGCCGAGCTGGCTTAAGAGGAAGGAGAGGAACACGCCGGCGGCGTAGAGCGGCAGCAGCAGATGCTGGTCGCCGTTGAAGGCGATCACGAGGATCGCCGCCGAGGCGAAGAGGAAGAGAATGCCGTTGGAGAAGTTCAGCCGGCTGCCGCGGTAGATGAGCTGGCGGGGGAGATAGCCGTCCTGCGCCATGAGCGCCATCAGCAGCGGCAGACCCGCAAACGCGGTGTTGGCCGCCAGCGTCAGGATCACGACGGTCATCACCTGCACGACGTAGTAGAGCGCGCTGCCGCTGCCGAACACAGCCTCGGCCAGCTGGCTCACAGCGGTGGCCTCCTCGTTCGGTACGATGCGGTACATGCTGATCAGCACGCTCACGCCGAAGAACACGATGCACACGAAGCCCGCCATGGCATAGAG
>JBGUHV010000057.1:0-7803 GCA_045112425.1 Oscillospiraceae bacterium | reverse complement strand
ATGGAAGCACTCAGGATGGTTTGATACCATTCTGAGTGTTTTCATTTTTTTCGCACATTCGACAGCAATGCCCTCCTTTGTTATGATGAAACCATCAAGCGAAGGAGGGCTTTTTCATGCGATATAAAATCAAAATCGATGACGATGAGAGGCAGCTGATCGTCAAGGCGCTGTATGACTGGCGCAATGAACTGCCAACCGACAGTCTTCTCCGTCCCGATCTGGAGCAGCTGATTCTGAAGATCATCGACACACCGGACGCAAGCTTTTGGAGGAAGGTATTGGAATGAGTGAAAAATTGACATACCATCGGGAAGGCGGTTATCTGATTCCGAATTTGTCCGCACCGGAATCTCCGAAGATCGGCATCTGGGGCGAACGCAGACGAATCTGGCTCCGTACATTTCGCAGACCAATCTATACAGGAATGCTTTTCAAAGGAACGCTGAATGCCCATCTGGAGGAGATTGATCGATCCGCCGAAGAAATGATAAATCGAATCGCGATCCAAATGGCCGAGCGTGAGGGAGTTACTGAGCAGCTAAAAGTGGAAGATCAAATGTTGTGGGTACAGCGGATGAACAGTATCCGAAATCGATCTGAAGAAATCGTGCGAAAAGATCTGATAGAAAATTGAACGAAAAAGCTAGGTCATATTACTGCATGTACAAAGCGCCTCTCCCTCGCCGTTGGGCGGGGAAGAGGCGTTTTTATATTACATTTCAACCATTCCGAACGCGAAGCCGGTCATGGCGATCGCGCCAAGATTGCAGCGGTCGTTGAAGACTGTGGGTTTCTCGCTTTCTGCCGCGCCGAGGGTGTAGAGCAGCGGCAGGAAATGATCCGGCGTCGGCACGGCGTATGCCGCGTGCTCCAGCTTCTCGTACTGCATCACGGCGAGATCGTCACGAGCAGCGATCTTCTCCTTGACCGCTTCGTTGAACGCGACACATTCTTCCGAGCCGTTCGGATTCTCCCACTCCACGCGGCGGAGGTTGTGTACCACGTTGCCGCTGGCGAAGATCAGATAGCCCTCATCGCGCAGAGGCGCAAGCTGTCTGCCAATCTCAAAAATTGCCTCCCGCGAGATTGTGCCATCCACGGAGAACTGCACCACCGGGATGTCCGCCGCCGGGAACATGTGGCACAGGACGGTCCAGGTACCGTGGTCAATGCCCCAGTCGTTGCTGACGCGGACGCGGTCACCCAACAGCTCGCACACCCGCTTACCCAGTGCGGGGCAGCCCTGCACGGGGTACTGAAAATCATAGAGCTCTTTCGGGAAACCATACATGTCATAGACCTGTTTCGGTGATTCCGCCGTCTGCACGAACGTGCCCCGGGTGTACCAATGGGCGGAGATCGCAAGGATCGCTTTCGGCTTTCCGAACTGCTCGATCACGCGCTCGCCCACAGCGCGCAGCTCTCGCGTGGCGTCGCTTTGCTCCAGCGCCAGCATCGGGCTGCCGTGGCCGGAAAAGAGCACGGGCATTCTCTTCGACATATCATTTCACTCCATTACTTTAATTTTATGACTTGCTTTTATTATACGACTATTATATAATCAGTCAAGCAGGATTTTTCCCTTGGGTAGGTATCTTTTGCTTGTGTATTGGAGGACAACATGAAAAAAGAGCGGTGCGAGAAGGAAAACAAGTTTGGCGTATGCCCCTATGTGACGGCGCAAAAGCTTTTGAGCGGCAAATGGGCGATTCTGATCCTGCAGCAGCTCTCCGACGGGCCGAAGCGCTTCGGACAGCTGCAAAAGGAGATCGACATCACGCAGGCGACGCTCACAAATCAGCTCCGCACGCTGGAGGCGGAAGGGCTGATCCATCGGGAGCTCTACGCCGAGGTGCCGCCGCGGGTGGAATACTCGCTGACAGAGATCGGTATGACCTTCCGCCCGGTGCTTGAAAGCATCGAGGCGTGGGGAGAGAAATACATTCAATATCTGCATCAGCAAAAACCAAAGGGATCTGAAACAGGATAAATCATTTGAATCATTCTATTCGGAGCAATTTACGATACATTTCCAGAAATCTTCTGAATCTCCGGGACGCGGCGAAGCGCATAGTAGAGTGCCACACCACCAGCGACGCCCAGAGCTCCCTGCATGAGGTTTCCGGGGATCTCCACGGCCGCACCAAGGCCAAAGCCGAGAATCAGCCCTTCATAGGCGAAGTAAACGGCTACCATCGCAAGCTCGCCGCAGATCGCGGCGGGGATCGCTTTTTTCCAGCGGCGGAATACGAGCCCCGTGATCAGCGCTGCAAGTCCCTTCGCAACCAGCGTACCAGGCGCATAGGCGGCATAACCGCCGAGGATGTCCGCCAGCAGGGAACCGACACCGGCAGAAATGCCGCCCCAGACGGGTCCGGCAATCAAAGCGGCGAACACAACCACGATATCGCCCGCGTTCAGATAGCCGCCGGTCGGCGTGGGGATCGGAATCACCATGGTTGCGACGCAGCACAGTGCCGCCAGAAGCGCAAGAAAGACGATTTTTCTGGTTTTATTCTGCATGAAACAAGTTCCTTTCTGATAACGGAAATCAAGATTCGTTCAGGCTTGCAAACCTTCGGATCATGCTTTCCATCGGAATTCCCTGCCGCAGGGCGTCAGAGAGCTCCTGCGATGGACTAAGCAGCTGTTCGGCGCGCGGATAGAGCGGATTCAGAAATCGCTCCTCGCCTCTGCCGCGTCTCAAGAGTCCGGCGCGGGAGAGCTCCAGCAGCTGCAAAAGTGCCTTGGAAACGCCCCGGCGATCTGCCCACGCAGGCAGTCCGCTGCGGTTGATTTGATCGCGCAGCTGCGCCGTATTCAGCCCGTGACTGTAGAGCGTATGATCGGCAGAGAGAAAATCGCGCACCTGTTCCGGTACTTCCGCGAGTCCCGCATGGAACGCCGCTGCAGCCATCACCTGATTCACCGGCTGCTGGCAGACGCTGCGGTACTCGATGGTGCCGCGATGGGTCAGATCCTCCAGCTTATAGGAGCGCAGATAGGCCAGATCCTCCAGCCGCGGATAGAAGATCATGGTGTGGTAGGCGCCGTCTTCATAGAATGTGCCCTCCATCCGATCGACCTCGATGTACTTTGTCAGCGGCGTGGGCTTGAAATTCAGGTATCGCCCGTCCCGCTCGGCGCAGAAGATACTGGTCTGCTCGATGTAATCCGTGAGCTCCGGAATCGTCCGGATCGCGTCGTCGTAATAGTCTACATTTTTGCGATTCAGACCGTGGACGCTGTCGCGCCAGAACCAGTCGCGCGCCAGGAGCCAGCCGCCATCCGCGTCAAAGAGGGAGTTGGCGAACAACAGCGATTTATACGGCTCCAGCGCCGAGAATGTGTGCAGTGTGGAGACGATATCCTGTGTCTCCACATCCAGCTGCACCTGAGACGCACAGGCGAAAAGGCCAAAATCCGGGTGGCTGTGAAAGGGAATCGCGTCACCGTACGCCGGGTAACTCGAAAGATGGTGCAGCAGCATCCGGTAGCGCCCGTTTGGCACCGGCTGGTGCAGATTGACCCGCCAGCCGGGATTGATGCCCATGCCGGTGAGCGTGTGGTGCTCGCGCAGCAGCCGCTCCTGCAGAAAGCTGTAGTAGGTCTGAAAGCGTTCTTCGATCACGCCGATATCGCTCTCCTTGCCGAAGGAGAGCTCCAGCGTGTTGTAGCTGCAGTCGAAGGAGAGGCAGTCGCCGGTTTTCTCCTCCACGGCGGCATAGATGTTCCCCTCGTCGTCCAGCTTTTGACTGGCAAAGCCAAAGCGTGACACGAAGCGTTCCGTGACGCGATGGATCAGCGAAAAATCCGCCGGGCCTCCTGTGAGATTCACCACAGGGAACTCCAGCTCGACGCCAACGGCGGGCGTGCGCGGCCGATTCGTCGGGGCAATGTATTTTTCATAGACTGCTTGATCGAGTGCAGTGCTCATGGCGTTCTTCCTCCTCAGATCACAAAATTTGTGTGATCCTGTACCTGTTCGATGCCAGGGATATACTCGTTTCTGTGGGTCTGTCCCTCCAGCACCTGCACGCCGTTTTCGTATGCAATCAGCCGGGTCAGCGGCACAGCCTCCCATGCGTCGTCCGTCAGCGGCAGCGTGGAAAAGAGCGTCCCCTCCGGCAGACTGAGAGAATGGAGCGTGCCGTGCATATTCATATGGACATACAGCAGCTCGCCGTCCGTGATGATCAGATTCAGCTTATTGCGCCGCGACATGGGCACGATCAGCGCCTCCGTGACCAGAAATCGCTCCTGTGCGGTCAGCGGCGCACCCTTCTCGGTGATGGCGGCGTTCTGCCGCTCAAGGAGATAATAAAACAGCAGCTCACTGTCCGTGGTGCCCCGGAGCCGATCCCGAAAGCCCCCGGCACTGAGACCTGAGAACACTGTCCCGTTGTGCATCAGCATCCAGCTACGACCGGAGCTGTCCTGCCCATAGAAGGGATGGCAGTTCTCCGGGCGAATGTCGCCGATGGTCGCCTTGCGGATGTGAGCCATCAGCAGGGCGCTTGTGACAGGTTTTTTCAGAAGCTCCGAGAGATAGGCACTCTCGTGTGAAGCCGCCGCCTCGGTCTCCAGCCGGAAGACGCCGGCAGTGCGCTGCGCCATGCCCCAGCCGTTGGGGTTTTGCGCACCATGGCTGAAAAACACATGCAGCTCCGGCGCGAGATCACGCGGCGCACGCCCGGAAAAGCCAAAGAGCTCACACATGTTCGATCACCTCGTTCATGCTGCCCGTGCGGTAGCCGCGCAGGTCAAGAGAAACATAGGCAAAGCCGAAGCTCCGCAGCGTCTCGTCAATCCGTATGCGATGCTCTAACGCGCGGGAGATTTCCTGCTCGCCCACCTCGATGCGCGCGAGATCACCGTGGACGCGCACGCGCACCTGATGAAAGCCGAGATCCAGCAGAAGCTGCTCGGCGCGGTCTACCATGGAGAGCCGCTCCTCGCTGATCGTCTCGCCGTAGGCAAATCGGGACGAGAGGCATGCGAAGGACTGCTTCTCCGCCGTCGGAAGACCGAACTCTCGTGACAGCGCGCGGATGTCCTCCTTGGTGAAGCCGGCGCGGCGCAGGGGGCTTTCCGCCTTCAGCTCCGCGACCGCCTGCAGACCGGGGCGGTAATCGCCCTCGTCATCGAGATTGGAGCCCTCCAGAACAGCGGCCAGCCCCTCAGTCTCGGCCACTGCCCAGAGCTTCGTAAACAGCTCTCGCTTGCAGAGATAGCAGCGGTTTTTCGGGTTTTGCCGGAAGCCCTCGATCTCCAGCTCCTCCGACTCCGTGACGATATGGCGGATGCCGCGCTCCTGGCAGAAGGCCATCGCCTCCTCCAGCTCCCGCTTCGGCAGCGAGTGGGACGCTGCGGTCACGGCGACGCAGTTTTCGCCCAGCACATCATGTGCCACATAGAGCAGAAACGTGGAGTCCACGCCCGCCGAAAACGCCACAACCGCGCTGCCCAGCGATGATAAATGTGCGCGAAGGGTCTGATATTTTTGATACAGTGTCAATTGACTTCCTCCCAATATTCGGCTTACGGCTCCAGCGCCTGCTCCAAATCGGCGATAAGATCCTCGACATCTTCTATACCAACGGAAAGTCGGAGCGTGTTTTCATACACGCCCGCTTTGGCACACTCTTCCGGAGACTGATGAAAATGCGTAGAGGAAGCGGGGTGAACGATGAGCGACTTGGCGTCGCCAACATTCACCATGTAATCGAAAATACGCACTTTTTCCAAAACCCGAAGTGCGGCACTGCGGCCGCCTCTGACACGGATGGATAAGATCGCGCCGGGTCCTTTGGGGAAATAGCGCTCACTCAGCGCATGGTAGGGGTTCCCCTCCAGCGCAGGATAGTTGACCGATTCCACATGTGGATTGCCGCTCAGGTACTCTGCGATATGGCGGGCATTTTCCACATGGCGATCCATGCGCAGGGAGAGTGTTTCCATGCCTTGCAGGAGATAGAACGCATTCTGCGGGCTCATGTGGGGGCCGAACTCCGTGAGATAGCGGATGCGCAGCCGCTTGGTGAACATCTGCTCGCGCAGGGTTTCGTCGTCGATGGAGCCGCTGTATTCCTCAAAGAATTTCTCAAACTGCGGAAACTTTCCGTTCAGCCAGTTGAAGCCGCCTTTTTCCACAACCAGTCCCGCGATGATCGTGCCATGCCCGGCGAGATACTTGGTAGCGGAGTAGCAGACGATGTCGATACCGTGCTCGAAGGGGCGGAAGAGATAGGGCGTGGCAAAGGTATTATCGATGACGACGGGGATGCCATGCTCGTGGGCGAGATCGGCGATCGCCCGAAAATCCACGATGTTGATGCCGGGGTTGCCGAGGCACTCGATGTAGATCGCCTTGGTTTTTTCTGTGATCCCCCGGCGATAGGACTCGATGTCGTTTTCATCCTCCACGAAGCGGCCTGTGATGCCGTATTCAGGCAGCACATCCCGCAAAAGCGTCGTGCTTCCGCCGTAGAGCGTCTGCACGGCGAGAATCTCGTCACCGGCGCTCGCAAGATTCAAAAACGTGTTTGCGATGGCGGCCATGCCCGAGGACATGGCAAGCGCCGCCGCGCCGCCCTCCAGCGCAGCGATGCGCTTTTCCAGCACATCGTTGGTCGGGTTGGAGAAGCGAACATAAGAATGCCCCTCCTCGGCATACTCAAACAGCCGCACACAGCGGTCATAGTCCCCCAACTCAAAAGCAGCCGTATGGTAAATCGGAACGGCCTTGGATCGGTAGTGCTCAGCCCGGTTATAACCCGCATGAAGCTGCTTGGTGGTAAAGCCCAATGTGGGATCTTGATAGGCTTCATAACTCATGGTTCCATACCTGCCTTTTTTTGAACGTGGAGCTCCACGCGTTTTAAGATGTCGTCTGCCAGCAGCGCGATCACAGCGCAGAACAGCGCGCCCCAGAGGATTTTGTAGGTATTCATGGTGCGCATGCCGTCAAAGAGCAGATTGCCGAGCCCGCCGGCATTGATTGTGGCGGCGATGGTGGCAATGCCGATGGTAGAGATGATGGCAAGGCGAATGCCCGCAATGATCATCGGCGCAGAGAGCGGAAGCTCGATCCAGCCGAGCACCTGCGCCTCGCTCATGCCCATGCCATAAGCCGCCTCAACGACACTCTTGTCCACGCTCTCCAGCCCTGTGAGGAAGTTGCGGATGAGCAGAAACTGGTTATAGACCACGAGTACGAGGATCGCCGTTTTCTCACCGAGCCCCGTGATGGGGATGAGCAGGGCAAAGAGTGCTAGACTGGGGATGGAATAGATTGCGCCGAACACCTGCACCACGGCATTGCTCAGCCGCTCGCTGCGGCGGATCAGCAGTGTGAGAACTGCCGCGAGCGCGATGGAGATCACAAGCGTGAGCAATACGACCTGCAGATGCTCCAACAGCGCTGAGAGCAGACGGGGATAATATTTCGCAAAATACTGCAGCATTCAGTTCCTCACTCCTTCCGCCTCCTGCCGCCCGGTGCCGAGCAGCGCCTCGACAAAGGCATTTGCAGGGTGCGCGAGAATCTCATCGGGTGAAGCATACTGCTGGATCGCGCCGTGGTCCATGATGAGCACGCGCGTACCCAGCTTGAGTGCCTCGCTGATATCGTGCGTTACGAAGACGAAGGTCTTGTTCGACTGCCGGTGGATGCGCAGCAGCTCATCCTGCAAATTGGCGCGGTTGATCGCGTCGATCGCGCCGAAGGGCTCGTCAAACAGCATCAGCGAGGGGTCTGCCGCCAACGCGCGGATCAGCCCCACGCGCTGCTGCTGACCG
>JBGUHV010000056.1:0-7613 GCA_045112425.1 Oscillospiraceae bacterium | reverse complement strand
ATGCGTATCGCCGGGATCCTGCAGGGCGACGATCAGCAGCGCGTGAACCCGAAGAGCGGCGCCACCCGCGCCGAGGCGGCGGCGGTGCTCCTGCGCCTCGCGGACGCGACCGAGCGTGTCAGCTTCGTGCCGGAGGGGACCGCGTGGATCCGCGTCATCAATGACACCGGCATGAACGTTCCCAGACCGCGGCAGACCGATATTAAGGATCCACAGACGGTGCAGAGCATGATCCGCCATCTCGACAATATGCCCATCGACGACGAGACCATCCTCCCGCCCAGCGGAGGCCGGACCAATGAGCTCGAGTTCTATGATCAGCAGGATCAGCTTCTCATGAGCTGCCGATTCGACAGTAACTTTATCATTGTAAACGCTTCCGTGTTGAGCACGGTCCTGCCCTATTTCCTCCCGTGGACGCTGCTGAGCTGACATAACAAAAGAGAGCCTCGACGAGGCTCTCTTTTTGACTTTTATCGTTCGATGACGTCCACCACTTCACCGATGAACATCGTGTGCGGCTGGAAGTCGCCGTGGTAGATCCAGTCCTGCACCTCCGGCGGCGTCTGCTCCGCCTCGAACTGGTGCGAATACAGCTTGCGGCAGACGAAGGTCAGCTTCGCCTCGGCGAAGTCCACGCCGTGACTCGCCTGAACGGCGTGCAGCTTCGTCGCCGCCACCTTGTCGCCGTCGCGGCCGGAGCGGCTGCCGAGGATGGCGAGATCGCGCTGATATTCCTTCGGGAAGAAGCTCACCGTGAAGTGATCCTCCCGCTCGAGAAACTCGTGCGTGTACCGGGCGGGGGAGACGTAGATCGTCAGAATCGGCTTGCCGCCGTGCGGCGGGCCCCAGATCGTGCCCATGCTGCCCCAGGCGATGGTCATCGTGTTGTAATCGTCGATGCTGCCCGCCGTGGCGAGCGCCCACTCGTCGTTAAACATCTGAAACACGTTGTAGGCTTTCTCTTTGAAGTCCATCTCAAAACCTCCTCAGCTCTGCTTGGCCTGCCGGATGGACAGGCTGATGCGCTTTTTCTTCTCGTCCACGCCGAGCACCACCACGTCCACCACGTCGCCGACGCGGAGCACCTCGGAGGGATGCGAGATAAACCGATCCGCGATCTCGGAGATGTGCACGAGTCCGTCCTGATGCACGCCGACGTCCACGAACGCGCCGAAGTCAATGACGTTCCGCACCGTGCCGGTCAGGCGCATGCCCTCTTTGAGATCCTTCATCTCCAGCACGTCCGTGCGCAGGATGGGCTTCGGCAGACTGTCGCGAATGTCGCGCCCGGGCTTTAACAGCTCCTGCACCACGTCCTGCAGCGTCGGCTCGCCGACGCCGAGCTCGCCTGCTGCCTTCGTCAGACCGTAGGCCTTCACGCGCTCGGGCAGATCCGAGAGCGCGCCCGCCTGCACGTCCGCGAGCGTGTGCCCCGTGAGCGTGAGCAGGCCCTTTGCCGCGTCGTAGCTCTCCGGGTGGACGGCGGTGTTGTCGAGCACGTTTTTGCTCTCCGGCACGCGCAGGAAGCCCGCGCACTGCTGGAAGGCCTTCGGCCCGAGCTTCGGCACCTTCTTGAGCTGGCTGCGCGCGGTGAAGGCGCCGTTTTCCTCGCGGTAGGCCACGATGTTCTTCGCCGTCGCCGCCGTGAGACCGGAAACGCGCCGCAGCAGGGAGGGCGAGGCGGTGTTCAGATCCACGCCCACCGCGTTCACGCAGTCCTCCACCACATTGTCGAGCGCCGTCTCGAGCTCCTTCTGCGGCATGTCGTGCTGATACTGCCCCACGCCGATGGCCTTCGGCTCAATCTTCACGAGCTCTGCCAGCGGATCCTGCAGCCGCCGCGCAATTGAAACCGCCGAGCGGAGGTTCACGTCAAACTGCGGGAACTCCTCTGCCGCGAGCGGGCTCGCGGAATAGACCGAGGCGCCCGCCTCGGACACAATCATGTAGCTCAGATGCGCGCCGTTTGCGTTTTCCTGCCGGATGAGCTGGACTGCCATCTGCTCGGTCTCGCGGCTCGCCGTGCCGTTGCCGATGGCGAGGTGCTCCACGCCGTGCCGGCGGATCATGCGCGCGAGCGTCTCAATCGCCTGCGCCTTCTGCCGCTCGCCGTGCGTGGGATAGACCACCGCCGTGTCGAGCACGCGGCCCGTCGCGTCCACGACGGCCACCTTGCAGCCCATGCGGTAGCCGGGGTCGAGCCCCATCGTCACCTTGCCCTTCACGGGCGGCTGCATCAGCAGCGGACGCAGATTCAGCGCAAACTGCGCCACCGCGCCCTCGCAGGCTGTGTCCGTGAGCTCCGCGCGCGTCTCGCGCTCGAGCGAGGGGAGGAGCAGGCGATCATACGCGTCGAGCGCCGCCGCTTTCACGAACTCCATCGCCTTTGACCCCGGCTGCACCACCGCGCGGCGCACGGTCTGCATGGCGCGGTCATGGTCGAGCTCGAGTGAGACCTTGAGAAACTTCTCCTTCTCGCCGCGGTTGATCGCAAGGATCTGGTGCCCCTGCAGATTCGAGACCGGGCGGGCAAATTCATAGTAGAGACTGTAGACGCTGTCCTCCTCCGAGGTCGCCGCGCTCCTGAGCTGCCCCTCGCGGGCGATCAGCCGCTTGAGCGTCTTGCGCAGCTCCGCGCTGTCGCTGATCTCCTCGGCGATGATGTCGCTCGCGCCGGCGAGCGCCGCCTCCACGGTCTCCACGCCCTTTTCTGGGTTTACATAATCTTTCGCCGCTTCCTCTGGCGACGGGCAGTCTGCCGCCTGCGCAAAGAGCAGCGCGGCCAGCGGAGCGAGCCCCTGCTCGCGGGCGACGGTCGCGCGCGTGCGGCGCTTCGGCTTGTACGGGCGGTAGAGATCCTCCAGCTCCGCGAGCGTCGCGGCGCTCTCAATCGCCTTCTGCAGCTCCGGCGTCAGCTTTTCCTGCGCCTCGATGGCCGCGAGCACGGTCTCGCGCCGCTCCTGCAGATTGCGCAGGTACTGGAGTCTCGTCTCCAGCGTGCGCAGCGCCGTGTCGTCCATGGAGCCATGCAGCTCCTTGCGGTAGCGGGCGATGAAGGGGATCGTGTTCCCCTCGTCCAGCAGCGTCACCACCGCCTCGATCTGCTCGGGCTTGCGTCCAAGCTCCGAGGCGAGGACTTGAATGATGTTGTCCATGTTTGTTTCCTTTCGTGGAAGATACGCAAATTGTACATTGGAGGAGAGGAAAAGTCAAACCGCAGTGTGGAGGTTGGAGTTTAAATAGTGCGCTTCGCGCGATTGGATGCCCCCTCAGTCAGCCCTGCGGGCTGCCAGCTCCCCCAGAGGGGGCGCCAAGTGGGTGCGGCGGAGCACTTGCCTCCCCCTTCGGGGGAGGTGGCCGAGCAAAGCGAGGTCGGTGGGGGTCGTCTGATCTGTCGGCGTAAGCCGACACCTCTCTAAACTCCACCCTCCACCCACCAAACTCCACACTGAAAAAGCTCCCGCTTTCCATCGGAAAGCGGGAGCTTTTTTCGTCTCAGATCGCGAACGTCTCGCGATACCATTCTGTATAGTGATTGAAGTTCTCGGTGCGCTTCTGCCGCAGCTGCTCGAGATATTCGTGCGTGTCAAACGCGCCGAGCGAGAGCTCCAGCATGGCGACGGCGATGTTCGAGCAGTGGTCGCTCACGCGCTCGAAGTTCGTCAGCAGGTCGTTGAACACATAGCCCTGCAGGATCGTGCAGGTGCCGTTCTGCAGGCGCTCGACGTGGTGCACCTTCATCTCGTCGCAGAGATCGTCGATGACCTCCTCCAGCGGTTCCACCTTCTCGGCCTCGTCGAGATCTTCGTTCACAAACGCGTGCACCGCGAGCCGCGCCACCTCGCTCGTCGCGCCGGTGATCACGGCCAGCTCATGCTGACCGGCGGGGGAGAAGGCGAGCTTCTTCTCATGCAGCTCCTTTGCGCTCTCGGCGATGTTCAGCGCGTGGTCGCTCAGGCGCTCAAAGTCGGAGATCACATGCAGGTATTTCGACACCTCGCCGCTCTGCCGGGCGGTGAATTCGCGTCCTGTGAGCTTCATCAGATACGTGCCGAGCACGTCCTCATAGCGGTCGACCTCAGACTCGATCTCCCGCACCTCCTCGAAGCCCGCCTCCGTGTAGCCGCGGAGCAGACCGTAGGAGATCTCGAGCGCCTTGCGCGAGAGCTCTGCCATGGCGTTGAGCGTGAGGCGGCTCTGCTCGATGGCGAGCGGCGGGTGCGCGAGAAAGCGCTCCTCGAGCCGCAGCCCCGGATCGTCGCGCGCAGGCCCTTTGTCGGGGAACATGCGGCAGACGATGGTCTCCACTGCGTTTGTAAAGGGCAGGAGCATCACCGTCAGCACAAAGCGGAACAGCGTATTCACGCCTGCGAGGGAGAACGGGTCCATTGTCTTCTGCATGAATTCGAACGGATGCACGGCGTGCACGATGTAGAACACCGCCGTCAGCACGATCACGCCGAGGAAGGATTCCACAAGATAGACCCACGCCGTGCGCTTGCCGGGAATGGTGGCGCCGACGGCGGAGAGCAGCACGGGAAAGGCCGCGCCGATTGTGATGCCGAAGAGGAGCGGCAGCGCCGCGTCGAGCGAGAGCGCGCCCGTGACCGAGAGCGCCTGCAGAATACCGACCGCCGCGCTTGCCGACTGCAGCAGCGCCGTAAACGCCGCGCCGACGAGGATGCCGAGGATGGGGTTCGACATGCTCGTCATCGTCTTGGTGAACCACGGCTGGTCGCCAAGGCCGTTCACCGCGCCGGACATGGTGCTCATGCCGAACATCAAAACGGCAAAGCCCATCAGAATGTCGCCCACATGCTTGTGCGCCTGCTTCTTGGAGAACATGCGCAGCACGATGCCGACCACCGCCACGACGCCGGTGAGCGTCGCCGTGGAGAGGACGCTGCGCAGACTGCCCGCGCCCTCAATGTAGCTCAGACAGATGACCCAGCCGGTGATGCTCGTGCCGAGAATGGAGCCGAGAATCACGGGGATGGCCTGCCGCAGCTTCATCATGCCGGAGTTCACGAAGCCGACGACCATCACGCTCGTCGCGCAGGAGGATTGAATGACGGCGGTCACGCCCGTGCCGAGCAGCACGCCGCGCAGCTGTGTGCTTGAAAGTCTGTATAGAATCGGCTCCAGCTTATCTCCGGAGACGGATTTCAGCCCGTCGCCCATGAGCGACATGCCGAAGAGAAACAGCGCCACGCCGCTCAGCAGCGCGATGATTTCCGAAACACCCATAGCGGGAACCCCCTTTCTGTTTGCATACATAAGAGAGTTTACCCGCGGTATGTAAAATTCGTCACCGACGCCATGTTAAATCTATGTTAAATCACTGGAAAATGCCTCCGTACTATGGTACTCTCTTTTTGAGGTGAATCTGATGATCTATCTTCTGGAGGATGACGACAGCATCCGAAAGCTTGTCATGTATGCGCTGGAGAGCCAGCAGTTTCCGGCGGAGGGCTTCTCCGACGCCGAGTCGTTCTGGGCGGCCATGGCGCGGCAGACGCCCGCGCTGATTCTGCTCGATATCATGCTCCCCGGCGAGGACGGCATTTCCGTGCTGCGCCGCCTGCGCGCCGATCCCGCCACGGCGAACGTGCCCGTCATCATGATGACGGCGAAGAACACGGAATATGACCGCGTGCAGGGGCTCGACGCCGGCGCGGACGACTATATCTCCAAGCCCTTCGGCATGATGGAGCTGGTCGCGCGCGTGCGCGCGGTGCTGCGCCGCACCGAGCCGAGCCGCGAGAGCACGGAATACCGCGTGGGCGAGCTCTATGTCTGCCCGGAGCGGCACGAGGCGCGCTTAAACGGCGAAGCAATCCAGCTGACGTATAAGGAGTTTCTGCTCCTGTGCACCCTGCTGGAAAACCATGGCCGCGTGCTTACGCGCGAGGTGCTCATGGACAAGGTCTGGGGCCTCAGCGCCGAGCGGGAAAACCGCACCCTCGATGTGCACATCCGCACCCTGCGCCAGAAGCTCGGCCCCGTCGGCAGCCGCATCCAGACCGTGCGCGGCGTGGGCTACCGGCTCGAGGAGCGCGAGGGATGAGCCGATCCATCTTCCGCACGAGCCTGCTCGTCGGCCTGCTGGTGCTGGTCTTCACGTCCGCGGTGTTTTTCGTCCTGCGCTATTCGCAGGCGCAGGACGAGACCTATGCCGCCCTCCGGCAGGAGGCAGTCTATGCCGAGCAGGGCGTCCTGCAGGGCGGGGAAGCGTATCTCCGCTCCCTCGGCAGCATCAACCGCGTCACATGGATTCGGTCGGACGGCAGCGTGATCTATGACAATGAGTTCCCGAACGAATCGAATCAGCTCGCCTGCCCCGAGGTGCAGGCGGCGCTCTCTTCCGGCGAGGGGCAGGGCATCCGCCAGAGCGGCAGCAGCGGCGTGCAGACGATGTACGTCGCCCGCCTCTGCGCCGACGGCACGATTCTGCGCCTGAGCCGCCCGCTCTCGGCTGTCCGCACGGCCATCGTCTCCGTCACACCGGCGCTCTGGGTTGTCGTGGTTGCGGCGCTGTTAAGCCTGCTTGTGGCCTTTCAGGCGTCTAAGCGCATCGTCCGCCCGATCAACGAGATGGATCTCGACCATGCCGATGCCGCCGCGCCCTATCCGGAGCTCACGCCGCTCTTAGAGCGCATTCAGGAGCAGAAGCACACCATCGCGCAGCAAAACGCCGAGCGCGAGACCCTGCGCAAGGAGTTTTCCGCCAACGTCTCGCACGAGCTCAAAACGCCGCTCACGTCCATCTCCGGCTTCGCCGAGCTCATGGCGCAGGGCGACGTGCCGAGTGAAAAGGTGCGCGAGTTCTCCGCCGACATTTACCGCGAATCCCAGCGCCTGATCGATCTGGTCAACGATATCATCCATCTCTCCCGCCTCGATGAGGAGGGCTTCGAGCCCGAGCGCGAGACGGTGGATCTCTATGATCTCGCGGCGGATACGATTGACTCGCTGCAGGACACCGCGGCGAAGCAAAACGTCACCTTCACGCTCAGCGGCGATCACGTCACTGTGCAGGGCGTCTGGCGCCTGCTCGGCGAGATCCTCTATAACCTCTGCGACAATGCCGTCAAGTACAACCGCCCGGGCGGCAGCGTCACGGTGGAGGTCTCCGAGCAGAACGGTGCCGCCGTCCTCTCCGTGGCCGATACGGGCATCGGCATTTCGCCCGAGCACCAGAGCCGCGTCTTCGAGCGGTTTTACCGCGTGGACAAGAGCCATTCCAAGGCCATCGGCGGCACCGGCCTCGGCCTCTCCATCGTCAAGCACGGCGCGCAGTTTCACAACGCCGCCATTGCGCTCGAGAGCGAGCCTAATCGGGGTACAAAGATAACGCTGACCTTCCCAAAATAATCAGAGACCGGATTATGAGCCGGTCTCTGATTCAGCTTGTCAAAAAAGACTCGCAGAGTTCGCGGCTCGGAAGCCGCGAATCCCATCCGATCCGATTTTCTGGCGACATGTGCGGGGGAAAATCTCCCTGAGACGCGGCTGATGCCGCATCCTCGCGCCGACCAAGGCGGGCAACGCCTGCCGCGATGGAGCGCGAGTATCTCTTCGACTGTCAAAGAACATGGTTCTTTGACAGT
>JBGUHV010000055.1:0-27436 GCA_045112425.1 Oscillospiraceae bacterium | reverse complement strand
GTTGCCGCCCTGATAGCGCACCACGACGTCGTATTTCTGGCTGAGCAGGTCGACCATGCGGCCCTTGCCCTCGTCGCCCCAGTTGATGCCTACAATGGATGTTAACATTGTGATTGCCTCCTGTTAAACAGATACCACGGCCTCCTGGCCGAGGCTGCTCTGATTCTGCTCCAATACGGGTTTTACATACTCGCTGAGAAAGTGCTCGGTCTGCTGTACGGCCATGCCGGTGAAGCGGATCGGATCGCTCACGATTTTGAGTTCATCCTCCGTGAGGCCGAAGATCGGGTCGTTCAGGATGCGCTCGAACAGATCGTTCGGCTTGCCGTTGAGCTTCACTTCCTTCGCTGCGGCGATGCTGTGCTGGCGAATGGCCTCGTGCAGCGCCTGACGGTCGCCGCCCTTTTCCTTTACGCAGTACATGAGGATGTTTTCCGTTGCCATGAAGGGAAGCTCATCGTTTAAGAGCTTTGCCGCCATCTTGGGATAGACGGTCATGCCGCGCACGATGTTGAGATAAAGGTTCAGGATGCCGTCCACGGCGAGAAATGCCTCCGGAATGCTGATGCGGCGGTTGGCGGAATCGTCAAGCGTGCGCTCAAACCACTGGGTGGACGCGGTCATAGCCGCATTCTGCACGTCGCTTACCACATAGCGCGCGAGCGACGCGATGCGCTCCGAGCGCATGGGGTTGCGCTTATACGCCATGGCAGAGGAGCCGATCTGGCCGGATTCAAAGGGCTCGTCCACGACCTTGAGATGGCTGAGAAGGCGAATGTCATTGGAGAACTTCGCCGCGCTCTGCGCCACGCCGCCGAGCGCCTGCAGAACCTGATAGTCCACCTTGCGGCTGTAGGTCTGTCCGCTCACGGGATAGGCGCCGGGCATGCCCATTTTCTCGCAGATTTTGCGCTCGAGCTGTACGACCTTCTCCGAGTCGCCGTCAAACAGCGCGAGGAAGCTCGCGCCGGTGCCGGTTGTGCCTTTGCAGCCGAGCAGGCGCAGATGATCCAACTGGAAATCCAGCTGCTGCAGATCCATCAGCAGATCCTGCATCCAGAGCGTGGCGCGCTTGCCCATGGTGGTGGGCTGAGCGGCCTGAAAGTGCGTGTAGGCGAGAGTTGGGAGTGCCTTGTGCTGCTCGGCGAAATCCGCGAGCGCGGCGAGCACGTTGAGAAGCATGCCGCGCACAAGGAGAAGACCCTGACGCATGAGGAGAATATCCGTATTGTCTCCCACATAGCAGCTGGTTGCACCGAGATGGATGATCGGCTTTGCTGCGGGGCAGGCCTCGCCGAAGGTGAGTACATGCGCCATGACGTCATGACGCACTTCATGCTCGCGCGCTGCGGCAAATTCATAGTCGATATCCGTGATGTGCGCCTTCATCTGCTCGATTTGCTCATTGGTGATGGGAAGGCCAAGCTCCTGCTCGCTCTCCGCCAGCGCGATCCAGAGCCGCCGCCAGGTGGAAAACTTCGTGTCATCCGAAAACAGACGCTGCATCTCCTTGCCGGCGTACCGGGCGCAGAGCGGATTCATATAGGTGTCGTGCATCTTGCTTCGATCCTTTCATATTTTTCACGCCCTACAGTATATCGCAACCGAGCAAAAAAAGAAATCCTATTTTTTCAACTTGAATAGAAATTGTGTATTTGTCCAACGGATCAGGCTGTTTTTGACGATCCTCCGTCACATAGATGCGAATCCTGTGGGTGAAAACCACGTTGATTTCCGTCTGTTTTCATGCATAAATTGTAAGATTTCATAAAAATAAATGATAGCATCAAATTTTGGAAATCCGCGCCTTGACAATCCCGGCGAAAGGGAGTAAAGTGACCACATTGAACGGCAATGGAGTCACGGAGAGGGTTCTCTGGGCCTCATTGCCGCTTTTGGCATTCAAACGCGAAAGGGGAAAACCATATGGCCAAAATCGCGGAGATTTTCGCTTCCAATGTGTTCAGCGACGCGGTGATGAAGGAGCGTCTGCCCAAGGAGACCTACCGTCAGGTGCAGCGGACGATTCAGACCGGCAAGCGCCTCGATGATGAGGCGGCTCGCATCGTTGCAAACGCCATGAAGGACTGGGCGATTGAAAAGGGCTGCACGCACTTTACGCACTGGTTCCAGCCGATGACGGGCGTGACTGCTGAAAAGCACGACAGCTTCATCTCTCCCACCGAGCAGGGCCATGTGATCATGGAATTCTCCGGCAAGGAGCTCGTTCGCGGAGAGCCGGATGCATCGAGCTTTCCCTCCGGCGGTCTTCGAGCTACCTTTGAGGCCAGAGGCTACACCGCCTGGGATCCGACGAGCTATGCTTTTATCAAGGAGAACGTGCTTTGCATTCCGACGGCCTTCTGCTCCTACGGCGGCGAGGCGCTCGATAAGAAGACGCCGCTGCTGCGCAGCGTGGATGCGATCAATCGCGAGGGTCTGCGCCTGGTGAAGCTCTTTGGTATGGACGACGTCCGGCGCATCATTACCACCGTCGGCCCTGAGCAGGAATACTTCCTCGTGGACAAGGATGTGTTTTATAAGCGGGAGGATCTGATTTATACCGGGCGTACGCTCTTCGGCGCAAAGCCGCCCAAGGGTCAGGAGCTTGACGATCATTATTTCGGCAGCATCAAGCCCCGCGTACAGGAGTTTATGAACGACCTTGACGATGAGCTCTGGAAGCTCGGCGTGCTTGCGAAGACGGAGCACAACGAGGTCGCGCCGGCGCAGCACGAGCTCGCACCGATCTTTACCAGCGGCAACATTGCCGCCGATCATAACCAGATCACCATGGAGACGATGCAGCGCGTGGCAGCCCGCCACGGCATGGTCTGCCTCCTGCACGAAAAGCCGTTTGCCGGCGTGAACGGTTCCGGCAAGCACAACAACTGGTCCATGGGAACGGATACCGGCGTAAATCTGTTGGAGCCGGGGGAGACGCCTGCGCAGAACGCGCTGTTTCTGCTCTGCCTCTGTGCGGTGATTCAGGCTGTGGATGACTATCAGGACATGCTGCGCATCAGCGTCGCTTCTGCCGGAAACGACCATCGTCTCGGCGCGAACGAAGCGCCTCCTGCAATCATCTCCATGTTCCTGGGAACAGAGCTGGCAGAGATTCTGGATGCGATTGAGTCCGGAACGGCCTACGTTGGCAAGGAACGGGAGCAGCTCAAGATCGGCGTGCACGCGCTGCCGCGTTTCCCGAAGGACACCACCGACCGCAACCGCACCTCGCCCTTTGCGTTTACGGGCAATAAGTTTGAGTTCCGCGCGCCGGGCTCCAGCGCCTCCATCTCTGGCGTGAATGTCGTGCTCAACACGGCGGTCGCCGAGAGCCTGCGGCAGTATGCCGATGAGCTGGAGGGCAGCGAGGACTTTGAGAACGATCTGCAGGAGCTCATTCGCCGCGTGATCCGCGAGCACAAGCGGATCATCTTTAACGGAAACGGCTATGATGACGCCTGGCTGGCTGAGGCCGAACGGCGCGGATTGCTGAATCTGCGCACCACGCCCGATGCGCTGCCGTACTATGTTGCGGACAAGAACGTGGAGCTTTTCACGCGCCACCGCGTCTATACCCGCACGGAGATGGAAGCGCGCTATGAGATTCATCTGGAGCATTACTGCAAGGTGCTGAACATCGAGGCGCTGACGATGATCGACATGTCGCGCCGCTTCATCCTGCCGGCGGTCAGCCGATATATCCATGAGCTGACGGATACGGCGCTTGCTATTCAGAGCCTCACGACGAGCGCAACCTGCGCGTTTGAGCAGGAGCAGGTGGCGGAAATGTCCGGACTGCTCTCTGATGCGTTTAGAAAGACAAAGAACCTGGACGCTGCGCTCTTTGGCGCGAAGAATGTGCACGGCAGTCAGGCGCTCGCTGACTACTATCGCGACAGCGTGCTCTCCGCCATGCAGGAGCTTCGCATCAGCGTCGACCAGCTCGAGACGATGACACCCTCGGACGTCTGGCCTTTCCCAAGCTACGGAGATCTTCTCTTCAGCGTGAAATAATCAACCAAGCGCCCGTTATCAAACGGGCGCTTCTTACTTTTCGGGAACGAATTGACTTTCCGGTGCGTCCAAGATAAAATAGGATTACATAATACGCTTTTCTTAAGTGTTCCACCGGAGAAAGGAGAACCTTATGAGACATAAACTTCGACTGCTGCTGGCAGTTTTGCTCGCGGCGGCGATGCTGCTGCAGTGCTTTCCCGTCGGCGCAGTCTGGATGGACGACCCGGAAGCCGGGGTGGATCCAACGGCGCCCTCACAGCCGACAGAGCCGGAAGTGCCCGTCGAGCCGGACGCACCGGTGATTTTGCAGGCGCTGGTACGGCAGGCGTCTTCGGAAGAGTCGACTGCGCTGCAGTCTGAGCAGACGCTCGGCTATTCCGCGCTGGTCTGCCATTTTGTTCTGGATGATCCGATGGGGGAGAGCGGGCTGAAGCCCTCCGGCGTGAATCTTGATGCATGTGCGCTCGCGGTTGACGGACGCCGGATTGCGGACATTATGACCTCGGAATCGGATCAGAGCCTGACGGCTTCGCTGACGCTCCCGAACGGGCGGCATGTACTTCGCGTTTCGGTCTCGGATCACGACGGCAATAAAACGGAAGCGGAATATGTTGTTTTCGTTCATGACGATGTTTCCGATCTTCCGGTTTACACAGTGATTTCCGATCTGGATTATGCACCGTTGGGCGGAAGAATTACGGTCACGATTCATACGGCGAATGCGGTCAATCTGACGGCGCTCAACGTCTCGATAAAAGCGGATCCGCTCTGTGACGAGGATGCCTTTGAGATTGAGGCAGGGTCCGGCTTCACGCTGGATGAGAACAGCGTGCTTTATGATGCGGCGAGCGAGTCGCTGCAGTTCCGTGTTCGGGCAAACGTCAAGCTCTCCGGAGGGCGTGATATTGTTTCCGTTTCCTTTGCGGTTTCGCCGGATCTGGCAAAGGGAAACCGGTTTACCTATGAAATTCCCGGCGCATGGGCTGAAACTCTGAGAGACGATCTGCCGAACTACTGTGAGGGATTCTCGCTTGCGGCACGAAGTCTGCCGGTGGAGGCGCCGTATACGCTCTCGGTGGATGATCTTTATGTCGGAATGACGGATCCTGCCTATATCCGTGTGACCGATCATGTGGGCGGCAAGGCGTATCAGGCGCAGGTTTTTGAATCCGATCAGGGCTTTCTTGGTCTGACCAACTGGATTGGACAGCTTGCGGTGCCCGGGAGCATGCTGTCTGAGCCAGGCAGCTATGTGCTCTATGCCGGTGGCGAGCTTGGAAGATCCTTCCCCGTGACGGTGACGGTTGCCGAACCGGCGCAGGATCTGGAATCGGCGCTGACCTTCCGTGCGCATGACAATCCTTCGGGCGGAAAAACGGTCAGCTGGATTTCGACTCTGCAGGAACAGGTTTTCCTCCGCTGGGCGGAGAGCGTTTCTGAGCTCAAGAATGCGCAGCCCATTGCAGTTTCAACCACGCGCATTTCGCTCGGAGATGTGATGGTGCAGGTCAATACCTGCAACATCTCCGGCATGAAGCCCGGTGCGTCCGGCGTTCTCCAGGTCTCTTATGACGGCGCGGACTGGTCGGTTGTAAAGGGGTTTTCTGTGCAGGATTATTTGCAGGGAACACGTTTCTCGCTGCTTGGAAGTCTCTCGGAAGCAGACCATTCTTCTTTGGAGCCTTTGATCGACGCTGCCTCTGATCTGCATCCGCAGCTCGCAGTGCAGATCGGCGATGCGGCGGCGGACGCCGCGTGGGTTGAGCGCCTGGAAGCGCTCGAGGCTTTTGGAGATGCGGATTTGCTCCTGATCCCGGGGGCGGATACAGCAGGACGCACGGCTGCCGCCGTTGCGGCGCAGCCGAACGAGCCCTATTCGTATGAATACGGATGCATTTACTTCGCTGTGATCCCGGGG
Source organism: Oscillospiraceae bacterium (assembly GCA_045112425.1). Lineage (GTDB taxonomy): Bacteria > Bacillota > Clostridia > Oscillospirales > Oscillospiraceae > CAG-103. Next base: position 21,495 of record JBGUHV010000055.1, on the reverse strand, counting down.
GCGTATCAATCCGCTGATCTGAAGTGGCTTGCCCGTGACGCCTCGGAGAGCCATTGCCTCTGGAAGGTGCTTCTGACGCCGAATCCGGTGGATGCGGCTGATCGACCTGCGCTTGAGCAGGCCGGAATTCACGCTGTTTTTTCGGACGGCTCTTATTCCTGCACGCCGACGCTGGTCGGGGAACAGACAGCAGAGAGCTGGAATGAATCGACGCAAACCGGCCTTCGCGGTGACGGCGTGATTTATCTCAGATGCGGAGACGCTTCGGCAGAGCCAATCTTTGTTGCGGCTGAGGCAAACCAAAATCGACTTGCGATCCGTGCGTACGCTATGGCGGATAATGGATCGGCTGAGGAACTGGATTCTGCCGTCCTGCTTGCTTCCTCCTGCGTTACGGGAGGGCACAGTTTTGCAGAGCAGAGCTTCTATGATCATGCCGCCGATACGATTGTGTGTGATCGGTGCGGACTGGCGATCCCGGCTAAAGACAGCGGATATACGGGCTTTGCGGCGATGGCGGAGGGCAGAGCCTATTTGGATCGGGGCATCGTCCGAACCGGATGGTTTTCTGCTGCGGGAGTATGGATGCATGCCGGCGCTGACGCCGAAGTGCACCAGACGGTGGATTTTTCCACCGCAACCTGCACGGAAGCCGGGGAGCGGATGGCCTGGTGCACCGAATGCAAAATCTCCCGGAGCTATGGCGTCGAGATGGCGGCAAGCGGCCATCATTACGACAGCGGATATCATTGCACCAACACCCACTTTGACGCCGCGCATAAAACGATTGCCTGCGGCTGGACGGGTGTGAATCTCGCTGATATGAGCGGGGAGCTCGAATATCTCTACGGTTACTATTCCGGCGCTCCGCTGACGCCGGCGGTTACGGTGACAACACCTGACGGAGCGGAGCTGCCTGCAGGCGAATTTACGGTCTCCTATGAGAATAATACCGAGATTGGTATGGCAGCGGCGAGGATTACGGGTGTGAACAGCTATTACGGCGAGCTGGTGCTGCCGTTTGAAATTCGCCCGTGCGACGTGGAGTCTATTCGCGCTTCTCAGATCGGGCAGTCGAGCATTACGCTCTCCTGGGATGCCTCCGCCGGCGCGCAGCGTTATGTGGTATACCAGCAGATTGATTCCGGCTGGAAACGGCTCGGAGACACGGCCGGCCTGAGTTATACTGTTATCGGCCTTTCGCCTGCTGCGCTCTATACGTTCCGCATTCGCCCTTATGCAACGGCGGCGGTGGCAGGGAAGCGGCTGGACGGCTCTCTGGATCGCACGTTCTGGGCGGCACGTCACTCTGCGAGTCTTTCCGTGCGAACCGAGGGGGTGCGCTTTGTGGATGTTCCGGCAGAGGAATGGTTTGCAGATCCTGTGCAGTGGGCTGTGGATCAGAACATTACGAACGGAACGGATCCAACGCACTTCTCTCCGGAAAATAACTGCACGCGTGGCCAGATGGTGACCTTCCTCTGGCGCGCGAAAGGGTGCCCCGAGCCGAAAATGCGCTCATCGCCGTTCGGCGACGTCAATGATCCCGGAGAATACTACTATCAAGCCGTTCTTTGGGCGGTGGAGCAGGGGATTACGCGCGGCAGCAGTGCCACCACGTTCTCGCCGGATGCGCCGGTGACACGCGGCATGGTTGTCACCTTCCTGCACCGCGCTGCGGGAACGCAGCCGCCGAGCAGCGCCGTCTCTCCCTTTGTTGACGTGGCTGCGGATCAGTACTACGCACAGTCCGTGCAGTGGGCGGTGGAGCAGAAGATCACCAACGGCGTGGACGATTCGCATTTCTCGCTGGATACGATCTGCACCCGCGCGCAAATCGTGACGTTCCTGTACCGATTCATGCAAAGCGGATAACCAATCAATGTTAGCCCGGAATCCAAGTCGGATTCCGGGCTTTTGTCTATTTCAGCTAAAATGATCATGTAAAATCAAACAGATTGCCAAATTCTAATCATTGGAAGAGTAGGATGCTTGCATTTGCTGCATCAATATGCTAGTATGAATTTTACCAAAGATCTACTTCGAGTAGACCTTTTGTAAAGGAGGAGTTCGTATGAAAAAACGAATCTGTGGTATACTGCTTCTTCTCTGCCTGATGGTTTCTCTGCTGCCGGTTGGTGCGCTTGCAGCTGGCCAGGAGGAGTCGAGTGTGATTGCAAGCGGTTCCTGCGGCGCCAGTGCGACCTATACGGTTACCTCGGACGGCGTGATGACCATCAAAGGCAGCGGAACCATGCAGGGTGTGGCTGGCGTCACGAGCACGGCGCCGGACATGCTTCAACCTCTGAACAAGGTTGTGTTTGAGGAGGGAATTACCGCTGTTGGCGACTCTGCGTTTGACGGAAACCCTTACATTCAGGAGGTTGTTTTTCCGGAGAGTCTGACGGAAATCGGAAATCGTGCGTTTCAGTTCTGCAACCAGCTCGAAACGGTCACGTTTGGGCAGCATCTTCGCGTGATCGGGGAGTATGCGTTTCGCCTGACAGCGCTCAAGGGAGAATTGAACCTGCCGGAGAGTGTCCAGACCATCCGGGAAAGCGCGTTTGAGGACACGAACATCACCGGCGCAGTCATTTATGGTGACGTGGCGTTCGGCGCGTTTCGCAGCAATTCTGAACTCAAATATGCCGTGGTGATGAACTCCAAAACGCTCGGGGGAGATGCGTTCCGCTCGTGCAGTCAGCTGGAGGAGATTTATCTGGCCGACACCATCACATCAATAGAATACAATGCGTTCGATTCCTGCTCGCAGCTGAAGGAAGTGCGCATCCCGGCCAAGGTGACGGAGCTTCCGGACATGCTGTTTTTCATGTGCAGTTCATTGGAGCGCGTGATTATGCCTGCAGTTCGGCGGATCGGCGCGAACGTGTTTATGTTTGACAACGCGCTCTCTGAAATTTACTATGCCGGAACCGAGCAGCAGCTCAGAGCCATGGAGGTCCATGTGGACGGAAACGATCAGCTCGACAAGGTGACCTTTTACCTGATGCCCGCCATGCCGGACCCGATCTTTGGCCTTTTCGATATGCCGGACGCCTCCGACTGGTCCTATGAGGGGATTGCCTTTTGCCTTTCTCAGGGCTTTATGAACGGCATGGGGGGAGGCTATTTTCAGCCAGGCGGCACCACCACGCGCGCGCAGCTCGTGACGATTCTCTGGCGGATGTGCGAAGAGCCTGCCGCAGCGAAGGCAGCAGACTTCAAGGATACGCAGGATCACTGGGCGAAGGATGCAATTGCTTGGGCAGCAGAGAATGGCATTGTGAACGGAATCGGAGAGGGGCTGTTTGCCCCGAATGCGCCGGTTACACGCGAACAGCTCGTCACGATTTTTCATCGTTTCTGCCGGGAGTGTCTGGGGATGGAAACGGCTGAAAAGCAGGTACTCAGCTCCTTTCCGGATGCTTCTCAGGTTTCCGAGTGGGCGGCGGAAGCCATGCAATGGGGCGTTGCGGTGAAGCTGATCAGCGGCGTCGGCACACAGAACGGGCCAATACTTCAGCCGCAGGGGAGCGCAACCCGCGCACAGATTGCGAAGATCATCCTGAACTTTTTCGAGAATGTCTATACAGAAACGTAACATTAAGGGGCTGCCTCATCAGAGGCAGCCCCGCAATATTTGGTTGGATCTTAGAATGGATATTCCCCGGTGAAATAGCCGTTCAGGAAGTCTCGCGCGAGACTGTTGGGTTTGATGTTCGCTCTGGCCTCCTCTACGGTGAACCAGCGCCAGGAATCGACCTCGTAATTCGGATGCGCATCATGCTCCGCTACGGTGACGGTGAAGTTCAGCATCAGCGTGTTGGTCGGCGCGAAATAGTGGCTGTGATTAAAATGGACGCTCGTGACGGTCAGACCCATTTCTTCCATTACTTCCCGTGCGGCGGCGTGCTCGGCGTCCTCGCCCTGATTGACGTAGCCCGCGACGAGAACGTAAAACGGACGATTGTATTGCTGGATGAGGATGACACGATCCTTTGCCTCATTCATCACGATCATACTGCAGGCCGTGTTGAAAACCGGCCAGCGGAATGCTTCGCAGCTGTCGCAGTAGGGAACATCCTTTTCCTCCTGCGGATGATATTTCAGATGCAGCTTTGCGCCGCACTGCATGCAATAGTTCATGTCCATGTTCAGGCCTCCAGCTTCACGCCCGGGAAGTATTTCTCCACAAACGGCACATCCTCCACCTGAAAAACCTTGCCGCGCAGGTATTCGAGTATTCCGGCGTTGGAGGGGAAGGCGAATTCCAGCTTGTAGCTGTAGAGATTCTGCCCCTTTTCTCCGTAGGCGTGATTCACGCGCTCCTTGCCGTACTTTCCGTCGCCCAGCAGCGGCCAGCCGGCGTCCGCCATCTGCGCGCGGATCTGGTGCGTTCGGCCGGTGAGGAGGCGACATTCCACGAGACTGAGCGCGCCCTTCGTCCTGATCGTACGGTATTCGGTCACAGCGGTTTTCGCGCCCGGCTGACTTTGCTTTTTGACATAGACCTGATTTTTCACTGCGTCCTTGAAGAGATAGCCCTCCAGACGGCCTGCGGGCGGATTTGGCTTGCCGTGAACGGCGCAGAGATAATATTTCTCGATTTCCCGATCCTTGATCTTCTGGTTCAGGATGCGCAGTGTTTCGGCGTTTTTGGCGGCGATCACGATGCCGCCGGTGTTTCGGTCGATGCGGTTGCAGAGAGCGGGCGCAAAGCTGTTTTCCACCTTGGGATCCCATTCGCCGCGGATGCGCAGATGTGCCTGAATATTCGCGATCAGCGTATCCCAGCTCCAGTCTCCTGCGCTGTGGCAGAGAACACCGGGCTTTTTATCGGCAAGCAGGACGTTCTCATCCTCATAGACGATTGTAAGGCGAGGCGTCGCAATCTTCAGATGCGCGTTGTGTTCGGCGGGCTTCTCAAAGAATTCATCGTTGATATAGAGCGAGAGCTCGTCTCCGGCGGCAACGCGGGTATCGCGCTTGGCGCCCTTTCCGTTGAGCTTGATGCGCTTGAGGCGGATATATTTCTGCAGCAGAGATTCCGGCAGCAGAGGCACCGCTTTGCCGACAAAGCGATCAAGCCGCTGCCCGGCGTCGTTTTTTCCGACTGTGATGATTTTCATGTTTTTTTTGTCAACTCCAGAGTGATTTCGCGGATGGCTTTTTCCGCCTCGGGTACATCAGTTTGATTGGTCAGCCAGCACACGATAAAGGGCTTGTCACTGTAAACAATGCCGACGTCGTTGGTGATGCCGTTGTCCTCGCCGGTTTTGTGCGCGCAGGGGATGCTCTTCGGCAGATAGCCGCGGATTTTGTGCTTGATCTGCTGGCGTAGCAGGATATCCTCCATATAAGCACTGACAGACTCACTGACAAAGCTGTGCCGATAGATCTGCTCCAGCAGAAGCCCCATATCCTTCGGCGAAACGCGGTTTTCCAGCCCGCGGGAAGACGCCTCGGCGTCAAAGAGAAAGCGCTCGATGCGGGTGTTTGCAAGGCCCATGCGGCGAAACTCCGCGTTGAACGTCTCCATGCCGAAGCGGCGGATCAGAAGATTCGTTGCGGTGTTGTCGGAGAGGGTGATCATAAGTTTACATAATGTTTCTATATCGACTGCCATCGGGGTCGGGAAAAATTGCAGCGCACCGCAGGAGGGGAACTTATCTTCCTCTGTAAAGGTGAGCTTTTCCTGTAGATCTGCGCTGCCCTCGGCTTGCCATTTCAAAATGGCGGCAAACATCGGCAGCTTGATCACGCTTGCTGATTCAAACGGTTCGTTTTCATTCAGCGTGAAGCTTTCACCGGTGGCTAAGTTTACATAATAAAAACCAATCTGACCGGGAAGCGCGGCAAGATGATTTTGAATTTGAGTGAAATCCATCGAATCATCCTTTCGTAAGACAGTACAATCATAAGAAAACCGATTCGATTTGTCAATGCAAATCGAATCGGCAGTATCAAGCATTTTTCTTTTTGGGAGCAGGCTTTTTCGTCTTGGCTGCAGACGGTTTCTTTTTTGTGTCGGTTTTCTTCGGAGGCTCCGGCTTTTTGGAGAGCTCGCGGATCAGCGCGAGTACCAGCGTTGCCATCACCAGAATCAGCGCCCAGCTGCCCCAGTGCATTAAAAGCAGATAGCGCATTTTGAGATAAGCGTGATACCCGAGCCCGGAGGCAAATTCGCACAGCAGCGCAAGCGGCATCAGCGGCAGAACTGCGCAGCCGAGCGCAAGGGAGAACATGTCCGCACCGTAGAAATAACGGTCGTGCATATGCGGGAGAAAGAAGGGAATTGCCACTGCGAGCAGAACCGTGCCCATGAGCAGGGAGAGATCCGATGCGGATTTGCGCTTCCAGAAGAAGACAACCGCCAGCATCGCAATCACAAGCGCGGCAGCCAGAATGCCGAACAGACCTGCGTCGTCGGGATTTGCCACGTTGCGGAAAAAGGCGAACACAGACGGGGAATTGTAATTGAGACCGTCGCCGACACTGCCGGTTTCCCGCAGGCTGATGGTCAGTGCATCCCAGAGACCGCGGCCGGCGATGACAGCGGGGAGCACCAGCAGCACATTTACGGCTGGGAAGGCGAGCAGATGCTTCCATTGGATCTTGCCGCGCAGCAGAAACAGCAGCAGGGCAGGGATGAAAAAAACGGCCTGCAGCTTAAAGGCAAAGCTCGCGCCCATCGCAGCGACGGAGAGCCAAGGGCGGTTTTCCAAAGCCATCGCAATGCTCAGCACCGCGAAGGCGACATAGATGCTGTCGCACTGCCCCCAGAGTGAGCCGTTGAGAATCACGGTCGGCCAGAACAGCACCAGAAAGAACGCAAGCAGCTGACGCTCGGCACTTTTTGCGAAATGACCGGTAATGCGCATCACGCCCCAGGCGAGAATGACGTCAAAGAAAATGCTCAGGAGCTTGATCAGATAGAGATCCTTTACAGCCGACTTACTGAGCAGCGCCAAGAACGTCAGGTACGGTACATTGTAGTTCCCGACGCTTTCCTTCAGCGCCGCAAGGCCGCCGTTCTGCCGGAAGAAATCGACCCAGACGGCGAGAAAGTCTTGATAGTCCAGTGTTTCATAGCTGAGACAGATGCCGCGAAGAACGAAAGCGGCAGCGAGCAGTCCTGCAGACAGAAGCACATGCCACGGCTTTTTCAAGACGCCGGAGAGATGCAGCAGCACGAGCACCAGCAGGGCTTCCGCCAGAAGCAGAAGATATACGGTAATGTCCAAGTCGGTTCCTCCCCAAAAAGAAAAAACGGAGAAGCTCACTCCTCCGCAAAAAACTTTAAAAATAACTTGACAAGCAAGTATACAAAATGATAAAATAACTTGCTATGTCCGCAAACGAGGTGCATGATAATCCACCTTGATCTTGACTTGATTGTACAGGATGACGCGGAAAAAAGCAACAGGGCACCGGGAATTTTTATCAACGCCTCCCGGCGTTCAAAAAAATACAATGCAAATACCAATCCAACATAGAAGGAGATGTATGCAGTGCCGAAGGAAGTAACTTACGGAAAAACCAAACGTATGAGCTTCGCACGCCACGAAGAGATCCAGGCCATGCCGAACCTGCTGGAGATCCAGAAGAACTCCTATAAGTGGTTCCTTGAGCAGGGATTGCATGATGTGTTCCGGGATGTGGACGTCGTGACCGACTATTCCGGCAATCTGGAGCTGCGCTTTGTGGACTATTCCATGGCGGAGAAGCCGAAGTACACCGAAGAGGAGTGCAAGGCGCGCGACACCACCTATGCCGCCCGTCTGGGTGTGCGGGTGCAGCTGCGCAACAAGGCGACGGATGAGTTCAAGGAGAGCGAAGTGTACATGGGCGATTTCCCGCTCATGACGCCGAGCGGCACCTTCATCATCAACGGCGCCGAGCGCGTCATCGTTTCCCAGATCGTCCGCAGCCCCGGCGTGTACTACGATAAGCGCACCGACAAGGCATACAATTCCAACTACGGCGCGACCGTCATTCCTTATCACGGTGCCTGGCTGGAGTATGAGACGGATCTGAACGATATCTTCTACTGCCGCATCGACAAGAACCGCAAGCTGCCCATCACCTGGTTCCTCAAGGCCATGGGCCAGTATAAGGAAGACGATCCGAGCACCTGGCTCAGCTGCATCCCCAGCGTGATCACCGGCGTGCAGACCGATGAGCAGATCCGCGCGCTGTTTGCGGATGATGAGCGCATCGTTGCCACGCTCGAGAAGAACCCGGACGTTTCCCGCGAGGAAGCGCTGCTGGAGATTTACCGCAAGCTCCGTCCCGGTGATCCTCCCACGGTGGAGAGCTCCGAGAATCTGCTGCACGGTCTGTTCTTCGACGCTCGCCGCTACAACATCTCCGCGGTCGGCCGTTATAAGTTCAACAAGAAGCTCGCGCTCCGCGCCCGCATCACCGGCTTTACGCTGGCCGAGCCTGTGGCCGATCCCTTTACCGGCGAGATTCTGTTCGACGCCGGACACAACCTCACCCGTGAGGATGCGCAGAAGATCGAGGACGCCGGTGTCGTCTGCGTCTGGCTCGATGTGGAAGGCAAGCGCGTGCACGTCTTCTCCAACGGCATGGTGGACATGGCTCGCTTTGTTGATTTCGATCCCAAAGAGCTGGGGATCAAGGAGAAGGTTCGCGGCATCGTTCTCCGCCAGCTGCTCAACCAGTATGAGGGCGAGGAACTCAAAGAGGCCATTGAGCAGAACTTGGATCTGCTGATTCCCAAGCACATCATTGTGGATGATATGTTCGCCTCTGTCAACTATCTGTGCTGCCTCGCGCACGGGGTCGGCGAGTCGGATGACATTGACCATCTTGGCAACCGCCGCGTGCGCAGTGTGGGCGAGCTGCTGCAGAACCAGTTCCGCATCGGCTTCAGCCGCATGGAGCGCGTGATCCGCGAGCGCATGACGCTGCAGGATCTCGACGTTGTGACCCCGCAGAGCCTGATCAACATCCGCCCGGTGACCGCGGCGATCAAGGAGTTCTTCGGCTCCAGCCCGCTGAGCCAGTTCATGGATCAGACGAACCCGCTCGCCGAGCTGACCCACAAGCGCCGTATGTCGGCTCTCGGCCCCGGCGGTCTGAGCCGTGAGCGCGCAAACTTCGACGTCCGCGACGTGCACTACAGCCACTATGGCCGCATGTGCCCGATCGAGACGCCGGAAGGTCCGAACATCGGTCTGATCAGCTATCTCGCGTCCTACGCCCGCGTGAATGAGTACGGCTTCCTCGTGACACCGTTCCGCCGCGTGGAGAAGGGCACCTGCTTCGTCACGGATGAGGTCGAATATATGACCGCGGACGTGGAGGATCAGTATATCGTTGCGCAGGCCAGCGAGCCTCTGGATGAGAACGGCTGCCTGAAGAACCAGCGTATTACCTGCCGCCATCGTGACGAGATCATCGAGGTTGACCGCAGCCGCGTCGATTATATCGATATCAGCCCGCGCATGATGGTCTCCATCGCAACTGCGATGATTCCGTTCCTCGAAAACGACGACGCCAACCGTGCTCTGATGGGCGCGAACATGCAGCGTCAGGCCGTGCCGCTTATGGTCACGGAGGCGCCGATTGTTGCCACCGGCATTGAGCACAAGCTCTGCGTCGACTCCGGCGTGGTCGTGCTTGCAGAAGGCCCCGGCACTGTGCTGGCAGTTTCCGCCACGAATGTGAAGGTCAAGTACGATTCCGGCGAGATCAAGGATCACGCTTTGATCAAGTTTGCCCGCTCCAACCAGGGCACCTGCAACAACCAGCGCCCGATTGTCAAGGTCGGCGACCGCGTGGAAGAAGGCGACGTTCTGGCCGACGGCCCCGCCACCAGTCAGGGCGAGATTTCCCTCGGCAAGAACCTGCTTGTCGGCTTCATGACGTGGGAAGGCTATAACTACGAGGACGCCGTTCTGATCAACGAGCGTCTTGTTATGGAGGACGTATACACCTCCATTCATATCGAAGAGTTCGAGTGCGACGCGCGCGATACAAAGCTCGGCCCTGAGGAAATCACCCGTGATATCCCCGGCGTGGGCGACGATGCGCTCAAGTATCTCGATGACCGCGGCATCATCTGCATTGGTGCAGAGGTTCGCAGCGGTGACATTCTGGTCGGCAAGGTCACGCCGAAGGGTGAGACCGATCTGACCGCTGAGGAGCGTCTGCTTCGCGCCATCTTTGGTGAGAAGGCGCGCGAGGTTCGCGATACCTCGCTCAAGGTTCCGCACGGTGAGAGCGGCATCGTGGTCGACGTCAAGGTCTTCACCCGCGAGAACAGCGACGAGATGGGCCCCGGCGTCAATCAGGTTGTCCGCGTCTATATTGCGCAGAAGCGCAAGATCTCCGTTGGCGACAAGATGGCCGGCCGCCACGGCAACAAGGGTGTTGTCTCCCGCATTCTCCCGCGCGAGGATATGCCTTATCTGCCCGACGGCACGCCGCTGGACATCGTTCTGAACCCGCTGGGCGTTCCCTCCCGTATGAACATCGGTCAGATGCTCGAGGTGCATCTCGGCTATGCTGCACAGGCTCTCGGCTGGAAGGTTGCCACGCCTGTCTTCAACGGCGCGAACGAGGAGACCATCCGCGAGACGCTGCGTCTTGCCAACCTTCGTGAGGACGGCAAGAGCGCGCTGTATGACGGCCGCACCGGTGAGAAGTTTGACAACGACGTCACGGTAGGCTGGGTTTACTTCCTGAAGCTGCACCACCTCGTCGATGATAAGATCCACGCCCGTTCCACCGGCCCCTACAGCCTCGTGACCCAGCAGCCTCTGGGCGGCAAGGCACAGTTCGGCGGCCAGCGCTTCGGCGAAATGGAGGTTTGGGCACTCGAGGCTTACGGCGCTGCTTACACGCTGCAGGAGATCCTGACGGTGAAGTCCGACGACGTGACCGGCCGTGTCCGCACCTACGAAGCCATTGTCAAGGGCGAGAACATTCCGCAGCCCGGTGTTCCGGAGAGCTTCAAGGTTCTCATTAAGGAGCTCCAGAGCCTCTGCCTGGATGTCCGCGTGCTCGACGCTGACGGCGAAATCATCGAGCTGAAGGACGACGAAGAGGATTACGCTCCCGTGTATCATGAGGAGTCCTACGCCTCTGACGAGACGGAGATCGAAAACCGTGGTTACTATATCGAGGACGTGCCCGCGGAAGATGACGACGCTCCCGCCGGTTCTCCTTCCAACGCGTTTGAGCGTTTCGCCGCCATGAATGATTCTGTGAATGAGGAGGATGAATAATGAGCTATACGCCGTTTGATGCGATTCAGATCGGAATTGCCTCCCCTGAAATGATCCGCAGCTGGTCCTCCGGCGAGGTTCTCAAGCCTGAGACCATTAACTACCGCACCCTGAAGCCCGAGCGTGACGGCCTGTTCTGCGAGCGCATTTTCGGACCCACGAAGGACTGGGAGTGCCACTGCGGCAAGTATAAGAAGATTCGCTACAAGGGCAAGATTTGCGACAAGTGCGGCGTCGAAGTGACGAAGTCCAAGGTTCGCCGCGAGCGCATGGGTCACATTGAGCTGGCCGCGCCCGTGAGCCACATTTGGTATTTTAAGGGCATCCCTTCCCGCATGGGGCTGCTCCTGGATCTCACGCCCCGCGTACTGGAGAAGGTTCTCTATTTCGCTTCCTATATCGTGACCGATCCCGGCGACGTCTCCTTCACGCATCTGGCCAAGGGTCAGATTCTCACGGAGAAGGAGTACCGTGATCTGCGCGAAAAGCATGGCGACGATTTCAGCGCCGGTATGGGCGCTGAGGCCGTGAAGGAGCTGCTCAGCCAGATCGACTGCGAGCAGCTGAGCCAGCAGCTGCGCGCCGAGCTCGCCGAGGCCAGCGGTCAGAAGAAGGCCAAGCTGGTCAAGCGTCTCGAAGTTGTGGAGTCTTTCCGCCAGTCCGGCAACCGCCCGGAGTGGATGATCATCGACGTGCTGCCGGTGATCCCGCCTGAGATTCGCCCGATGGTGCAGCTCGACGGCGGCCGTTTCGCCACGAGCGACCTGAACGATCTTTATCGCCGCGTCATCAACCGCAACAACCGCCTGAAGAGGCTGCAGGAGCTCAAAGCGCCGGACATTATCGTCCGCAACGAGAAGCGTATGCTGCAGGAGGCGGTCGACGCTCTGATCGACAATGGCCGCCGCGGCCGTGCCGTCACCGGCGCCAACTCCCGCGCACTCAAGTCTCTGAGCGATATGCTCAAGGGCAAGCAGGGCCGCTTCCGCCAGAACCTGCTCGGCAAGCGCGTTGACTATTCCGGCCGAAGCGTTATCGTCGTCGGCCCGGACCTGAAGCTCTATCAGTGCGGTGTGCCGAAGGAAATGGCCATTGAGCTGTTCCGGCCGTTTGTCATGAAAAAGCTCGTTGACGATGGCGACGCCAACAACATCAAGTCCGCCAAGAAACTGGTCGACAAGCAGGTTACTGCCGTTTGGGACGCGCTTGAGGTTGTGATCAAGGATCACCCGGTCATGCTCAACCGTGCGCCCACGCTGCACCGCCTTGGCATTCAGGCGTTCGAGCCTGTGCTCGTTGAGGGCCGCGCGCTCAAGCTGCACCCGCTGTGCTGCACTGCGTTCAATGCCGACTTCGACGGCGACCAGATGGCCATTCACGTTCCGCTCTCTGCTGAGGCGCAGGCGGAAGCCCGTATTCTGATGCTGTCTGCCAACAACCTTCTGCGTCCGCAGGACGGCCACCCTGTCACGGTTCCGACGCAGGATATGATCCTCGGTTCCTACTACCTCACCTATATCCGCCTCGGCAAGGCCGAGAAGGGTGCTGAGGAAGTGCTCGTCTCTGATCCTGGCGAGACGGATCTTCCGAATGAGACAGTCGTGGACGCCGACGTGTTCTACGAGAAGCTCAAGGGCATCCGTGAGGAGAATGATCGCCGAAAGGCTCTGAAGAAGGCTCGCATGGAGGAAGAGGCCAAGCGCCGCATGAAGGGCGAAACCGTCGGTGAGCCCGATGCGGAGACGCTTGAGGCGGAGCGTATGCTCGCTGAGCCCAAGTATCGTCCGATCAAATATTATCGCGATCCCGAAGAGGCCATTATGGCCTATCAGTATGGCGATATTGGTCTGCACGCGCCGATTCGTGTGCGTATGACGCGCACGGTGAACGGCGAGGAGCGCAAGCGCGTGATCGACACGACGGTTGGCCGTATCATCTTCAATGAGCCCATTCCGCAGGATCTCGGCTATGTGGATCGTGACGATCCGGAGCACATGTTTGAGCTCGAGATCGGCTTTAAGGTTGGCAAGAAACAGCTCGGCGCGATCATCGACCGCTGCATTGATAAGCATGGTTTCACGATTGCCACCGAGGTACTCGATAACGTCAAGGCGCTCGGTTATAAGTATTCCACCATCGGCGCCATCACGATCTCCATCGCCGATATGACAGTGCCCGAGAGCAAGAAGCGCCTCATCTCCGAGACGGAGCAGAAGGTCGTTCAGATTGAGAAGAAGTTCCAGCGCGGCTTTATGACCGATGACGAGCGTTATCGCAAGACCGTTTCCGAGTGGGAGCAGACCACCAAGGACGTCACTGCCGCTCTGCAGGGCTGCCTCGATGAGTTCAACCCGCTGTTTATGATGGCCGACTCCGGCGCTCGTGGCTCCATGGCGCAGATCCGTCAGCTGGCCGGTATGCGCGGTCTGATTGCGAATACCGCCGGTAAGACGATTGAAATTCCGATCAAGTCCAACTACCGTGAGGGTCTCTCGGTTCTGGAGTACTTCACCTCCTCCCGCGGCGCCCGCAAGGGTTTGGCTGATACCGCTCTGCGTACCGCGGACTCCGGTTATCTGACGCGTCGTCTGGTTGACGTTTCGCAGGATGTGATTATCCGTGAGCCCGACTGCGGCACGACGGACGGCATCATTGCCACGACGATCTATGACAAGAACGACGTCGTGCAGTCTCTGGGCGAGAGCATTCATGGCCGCTATCCGGCGGAGCCTGTTGTCTCCAACACGACGGGTGAGGTGCTCTTCGATGTGAACCACATGCTCATGCCCTCTGACGCTGCGATTCTCGAGGCCAATGACATTGACGCCGTGAAGGTTCGCTCCGTCATGATGTGCAAGGCACGCCGCGGCGTCTGCGCCAAGTGCTATGGCATCAACCTGGCGGTCGGCAAGCCTGTGAATGCTGGCGAGGCGGTCGGCGTTATCGCCGCACAGTCCATCGGCGAGCCCGGCACGCAGCTGACCATGCGTACGTTCCACACCGGCGGCGTCGCCGGCGACGATATCACGCAGGGTCTGCCCCGTGTTGAGGAGCTGTTTGAGGCGCGCCGTCCGAAAAAGATGGCACAGATGTCTGAGATCGCCGGTGTGGTCGCCATGGAGGAGACCAAGAAGAATGCGATCTGGGCGGTCACGGTTACGAATCCGGACGACGGCGAGACTGTCACCTACAATATCCCGCACTCCGCCGGTATTCTCGTGCGTCCTGGCCAGACGGTGACGAAGGGCCAGCCGCTTTCCTCCGGTGCCTTCAATCCCCATGATGTCCTGCGCATCAGCGGTATTTCCGCCTGCCAGCAGTATATCATTCAGGAGGTTCAGAAGGTTTACCGTCAGCAGGGTGTTGACATCAACGACAAACACATCGAGGTCATTGTGCGTCAGATGATGCGCAAGGTTCGTGTCAATGATCCCGGCAGCAGCACGCTCCTGAGCGATACGATTGTGGATATCAACGAGGTCAATGCGGTCAATGCTGAGCTGCAGGCTCGCATCGACAACGGGGAAGAGGGCGTTTCGCTCGTCACCTATACGCAGATTCTCATGGGTATCACGAAGGCCTCTCTTGCAACCGAGAGCTTCCTCTCCGCTGCGTCCTTCCAGGAGACCACGAAGGTGCTGACCGACGCCGCCATCAAGGGCAAGGTCGACCACCTGATTGGCCTGAAGGAGAACGTTCTCATTGGTAAGCTCATTCCCGCCGGCTCCGGCCTGCAGGTGTATCATGAGTTCGACACGAACGAGCCGCCGCTGCCTGAGGCACCCGACCCGGATGACGACGGCGTGGATCTCTCCGCGCTGGTCAATGCTGGAAATGCGCTTTGATCCCTTAATACGCAAAAAAAGACTCCCCGATGGGGAGTCTTTTTTGCATAATAGAGCCGCCTGCTTCATAGAGTTCTACAGACACGAAACGGAAAAGGAGCATGTCTATGGAACTACAACTTGAACAGCAGGTGATCCCTTGCCTGATCCCCTGTGCACATCGCAGTGCGGAAGAGCACTTTTCTGCCGATTTCGTCGTGCCGGATTCGATGCCGGATGTTTCGGCACTGCTGCTTACGGAAGGTGATCTCTGCCTTTGGCGGCTGGATCTGAATGACGGCAGCGCGGAGATGGAGGGAGAGATTTCTGCGCGAATTTGCTATGGGAACGATCATGGCGCACCATTGAGCTTTCCGGTGCGGATTCCTGTTCGATCCCGTCTTCGGGCAGAGGCGTTTGAAACAGGGCAGAGACCGTTCCTTCGATGCCGGATGAAAAGTCTCACCACGCATTTGCTCAATTCCAGAAAAGTGCGCGTTCAGGGAACGCTGCTTTGTTCTTTGGTAACGTACGGATCGTCAGAAATTGCAGTGACGACCGGAATGGATTCCAATGAGAAACATATTTATATCCAAAAAAGCAAACTGAAATTGCCTTATATCTCGGCGGTGGAGGAGCAGGTGTTTTCTGCTGAGGAAACACTGGCTCTGCTCCGTGGAGTGCCGGCGGACGGAAAGCTGCTCAGCTACGCGTCGATTCCGGTTATCGATTCCAGCGAATGCGGAGATAACCGCGTGATTCTGAAGGGCTCTGTGCGAACGACCCTGCTCTATCAGGATGCGGAGAGCAGGGAACTGATGACGGAAACGGTGGAGACCCCATTTTCCTGCCTGACAGATGCTGAAGCAGACGCCTCACAGTGCAGAATATCACTCCATCTAACGAGTGAAGAAGTACGTTGCCGGAACGATGATCCGGCCGTAGATACAGCGTTTCATTTGGTCGTGCAGCTGGTCTGCTATTCCGAGTGCGAAATTGAATGTGTGACAGACGCGTACAGCAACCAGGCTACGTTGTCAATGGAATGGAAGGAACAATCGTTTCCGGAATACTCGCGGTCGGAACCGGAGCGGCAATTCGCAGAAGAAGAAATCGAAGGCGACTTCGGCGCAAAGAACATTTGCGCCGTCAGGGCGGTCTGCCGCAGTGAAGTGATACAGGTTACGGCTTTGTTCTATGATTCTGAACATCGGCTGAGCAGCATGACGTTCGGTTTGAAAACCGAAAACAACGGAGACACTGCGACTTTTGCAGAACAGCCAACACTGCAATCAGCACCGACCGGATTCAAAGCGCGTGTTCCGATCATTTTGGAGCAGGAAGCAGAGCGCGTTCGCGCGGTGCGGATTTTGACTGCGGCCAATTTGGCAGAGGAGCAGAATCCGGTGATATCCGGCATTGCATTGGTAAGAAGAGCGGAAGAAATGGACTACTGGCAGCTTGCAAAGGAGAACACCTCTTCAGTGGATGCAATCGAAGCGGCAAATCCGGATTGCGAAGCTCCGCCCAAATGGGTTGTGATCCCGCATGTAAACTAAAAAACCGCTGCCATTTGGCAGCGGTTTTTTGAACAAGTCAGATAGATTACTCAGCGTCGCTGGGGATGTTGCCAGTCGCCTCGCCGGTGGCAGAGACTTCGTAGACCAGCGCGTCCTCTTCGGGAGCCTCGGGCTCGTCGTTGTAGAAGACTTCCTCTTCCTCAACCTTGCGGGCCGGAGCCGGTTCGGGCTGGGTCAGAGCGCGGATGGAGAGGCTGATCTTGTGCTTCTCCTCGTCAACAGCGGTGATCTTGGCGTCCACAACGTCGCCAACAGTGAGCACGTCGTCAGGCTTGCCGATGCGGCGGTTGGCGATCTGGGAGATGTGAATCAGACCGTCCACGCCGGGGAGCACCTCGGCGAACGCGCCGAAGGGCATGAGCTTCACGACGGTGACCTTCGCCACGTCGCCAACAGCGTAGGTGCTGGTGAACTTATCCCAGGGGTTGCCGTTGGGATCCTTGTAGCCAAGGGAGATGCGGCGCTTCTCAGCGTCGAAGCTGATGACATAGACGTCGACCTCGTCGCCCACGGAGAGAACCTCGGCAGGAGATTTGATGCGGCTCCAGCTCAGCTCGGAAACGTGAGCCATGCCGTCGATGCCGCCGATGTCGACAAAAGCACCATAGCTGGTCAGGCTCTTCACGACGCCGTGATACTGCTTGCCGACTTCGATCTCGTTCCAAACCTTCTCGGCACGCTCGCGGCGCTCCTTCTGCTGCACGGCACGGATGGAGCCCACCACGCGCTTACGGCCGCGATTGACCTCGGTAATCTTCAGACGCACGGGCTGCTTGACGAGCTCGGTCATCGGACGATCCTTCGGCAGGCCGGACTGGGAAGCGGGCACGAACACGCGAACGCCGTTCACGTTAACGACGACGCCGCCCTTATTCTCCTCGGTGACGACGCCTTCGACGACTTCGCCGCTCTCCTGCGCCGCCTCAATAACGGCCCAGTGCTTCACGGCGTCCAGACGCTTCTTGGAAAGCATTGCAGTGCCTTCCACGTCGTTCACACGGACAACCTGCGCCTCGATCTCGTCGCCGACGTGGATCACGTCTTCAACCTTCACACCGTCATCGGTGAACTCGCTCGTGGGAATGAAGCCGGAGTACTTTGCGCCGATGTCAACACTGATCTCGGTGCCGCTGATTGCGACGACAACACCGGTCACCTTGTCTCCGTTATGAACAGGCTTCAGAGATGCCTCCAGCATGGCGTCGAAGGTCTCCTCAACATCTGCTGCGGGTGCAGCAGCGGGAGCTTCTTCCACGGGGGCTTCCACAGCGGCCTCGGCCACAGGGGCCTCAACAGGGGTCTCAGGAACTTCGACTGTGGTCTCTTCAGTCAGGATTTCGTCAGTCATGGTTAATTACCTCCTTATTGATCCACGCGAAGGGCAGAGCAAAAGGTCTGTCATGTGTTCTTCGGGTGGTTGAACGCGCTTCTCTGGAAGCGCAATATTTCACTGATTTGGTCGAGCCTCAAACAGAATTATCTTTTTTTTCCAGTTGAGTATTCGTCGACCCGTTTATTGTATCAGAGTTTTTCCGATTTGTACACTGTTTTTTTGAGTTTTTTTCGATCCTGTCTGTTTTTTTTTCTGCGCCAAAACAGGATGCGGAGTACACATCTTTTTGTTGAATGACTCTGTTTCGGCTTTATTCGCCCTTTTGCACCATTTCAATCACTTCCTGAATGATCCAGGCGGGAACAGAGGCGCCGGCGGTGAGCCCGACGATTTCGGCGTTTCCCAACGCGGAAAGATTCAGCTGCGACGCATTCTCGATGAACTGGACGTTGCTGCAATGCTGCCGGCAAATCTCATTGAGATGTCTGCTGTTGGCACTGTGTCTGGCGCCGATGACAATCATGGCATCGCATGTTTCAGAAAGGGTTCTTGCTTCATTCTGCCGGGTGGAGGTTGCGCCGCAGATTGTCTCGTGGATTTCAACGTCGCTGCAAAGACGCTGCAGTACCTCTTCGCATCGCAGCAGCTTCTCCTTCGTCTGTGTGGTCTGGATCACCATTGTGATCGGCTCATTTGCGTTGATGGCGCCGGAAGCTATGAGCGATTCCAGCTCCGCGGCGTCTCCGGCGACGACGGGGGTTTTACACCAGCCGCAGATTGCCTGCACCTCAGGGTGATCCGCAGCGCCGATGATGACAGGCTGACGATGCCGCTCGGAGGCGTCCACGACGATATTGTGAATATGCTTTACCCGCGGGCAGGTTGCATCAACCAGCTTTGCGCCGGTTGCAGCAAGCTGCTCGCAAAGCGCCTTGGTAATTCCGTGGGATCGAATGATTACGGCGTCTCCTTCGCCGAGTGCAGAGAGATCATTGGTGACTCGGAGACCCTTTTGCTCCAGATGGCGAACAACATCAGCGTTATGGATCAGTTCGCCGAAGCTGAAGCAGGAGCGTTCCTCCGACAGCATCTGTTCTGCCATTTTTACGCTCCGGCTGACGCCGAAGCAGAAGCCGGCGCTCTGCGCGACCTTGAGTTCTTTCAATTTTGTGCCTCCCGGATCAGATTGCAAACGACGTCAATGCTCTCTTCCAGCGTCCATCCGCTCGTGTCTACGAGCACAGCATCCGGAGCCTGACGAAGCGGTGCAGTGTCTCGGTGCGTGTCGTTCCAGTCGCGCTTTTCAATATCCCGGAGCACCTCGTCGTAGGTGGTTTCGACGCCGTTTTCCAAAAGCTCGCGGTATCGTCTCTCAGCGCGGCATTCCGCGGATGCGGTGAGATAGATTTTCAGCGTTGCGTCCGGCAGAACTACAGTTCCAATGTCGCGCCCGTCCATGACAACATTGTGCTGTTTTGCCTGATTGCGCTGCATGTCCATCAAAAACGTGCGAACCTCCGGCAGGGCGGAAACCTGAGAGGTGCGAATGGAGTTCTCCGGCAGGCGAATGGCTTCGGAGACGTCTTTGCCGTGCAGCAGCATGCGTTGAACGCCGTTGGCATCATAATCCATAGAGATGGAGATGGCAGGCAGCAGCTCGCGTACTGCAGATGCGTCCGTGCAATCCTTGCCGGCGAGATAGACTGCGTGAGCCACCGTGCGGTAAATTGCGCCGGTGTCCACATACAGGAAGCCAAAGCGTCTGGCGGCGGCGCGGGCGATGGTGCTTTTCCCAGCACCGGAGGGGCCGTCGATTGCGACGGAAATCAGTTTCTTCATTATGGTTCAGTTCCTTGCAGTCAGTATTTTTGCAGCGCCAGCCCGGCGGTATAGCCGGTAGACCAGGCGATCTGCAGATTGAAGCCGCCGGTATAGGCGTCCAGATCCAGTACCTCGCCTGCAAAATAGAGCCCGGGCGTATGCTTGGATTCCATGGTTCTCGGGTTAATCTCCTTCAGGCTGACGCCGCCGGACGTCACGATTGCTTCGGTAATTGGTCTGGTGCCGGAAACGGAAACGGGGAAGTGCTTCAAGAGCGAGACAAGCGCGTGGCGCTGCTCTCGCGTGATGGTGTTGACCTTCTGATCCTCCGGAATGCCGGACAGACGCACCAGAATCGGAACCATGGCGCGGCCGGAAAGGTCAAAAAGCGCATTCTTGAATTCCCGATTTGCATATTTTTCAAAATCCCGCAGCACACGGGCGTCCAGTTTCTTTTCGTCCAAACCCGGCTTGAGATCGATCTCCAGACGATATTGATGCTGCGCGAAATCCCGCAGATGGGCGCTCGCGGAGAGAACGAGCGGGCCGGAGACGCCAAAATGTGTGAACAACATCTCGCCCAGCTCACTGAAGAGCGCTTTGTTCGATTCATCATAGGCCGTGAGCGTCACGTTTCGGAGGGAAAAGCCCTGCAGCTCCGCGCACCACGGATCCTTGGATTCCAGCGGAACCAGCGACGCGCGCGGCGGGGTGACACTGTGCCCCATTGCTTTTGCAAACCGGAAGCCGTCACCGGTGGAGCCGGTTGCAGGATAGCTCAATCCGCCCGTACACACTACGGCTGCGCCGCAGTCAATCGTCTCGGATTCTGTTACGACACCGGAGACGGCCCCGTCGCGCGTGAGTATCTTTTTCGCCTTGGTATGCAGCACCTGCACGCCGGCATCCGTCAAAGCGTTTGCAAGCGCATCGGCGATGTCATGCGCGCGATCCGAAACGGGAAAAACGCGGTTTCCGCGCTCTGTTTTCAGCGGCACGCCGAGCGACTCGAAGAACGTCATCGTGTCAGCAGGGGAGAGGCGGCTGAGCGCACTGTAGAGAAAGCGTCCGTCGCCGGGGATGTTCTTCAAGACCGTTTTTTCATCGCAGTTGTTGCAGACGTTGCAGCGCCCTTTCCCGGTAATTCGAACTTTACGTCCGAGCTGACGATTGGGCTCCAGCAGAACCACGCTGCTGCCGCCGCAGGCGGCTGTATAGGCGCACATCATGCCGGCGGCACCACCGCCGATGACAACGACATCAGTCTTCATCAATCTGATAAACTCCATATTCCTTCCAGATTTGCTCCAGCTCACGGAACGTCTGCACGGTTCGATCACGGTTCTGTGCGCCGACGGCGACGATCAGAGCATTGATCAGGCCCATGGGAGCGACGAGCGAGTCCAAAAACGAGACCATCTCGCTCTTGGCGTACAGACATACGGTGGAGCTCTCATTCAGTGGAGAGGTGACGCTGTCTGTGATGCCGAGCGTTGCGGCACCGCGCTCTCTGGCAAAGCCCATCACGTTCACGGTGCGGTTCGAGTAACGGGGGAAACAGACGCCGATGACGAGATCACCGTCCTTCACGCGCATGAGCTGCTCGTAAACCTCTGCGGCGGCGGTATCCTGAATGACAAATACATTCTCGCGCAGAACATTCAGATACAGCCAGAGAA
>JBGUHV010000054.1:0-10576 GCA_045112425.1 Oscillospiraceae bacterium | reverse complement strand
TCCCGATTGGCTGCATTTTCCTCTTTGGAGATCTGCTCCGGCGTCCGTACATCGAACCTCCCCGTAACGGGACCGTCGCTCCACGCCTCGCCAAGCGGATCGCCTCCCTCGTCCAGCTCGCTGACGTCGGCGATCAGAACTGTGATGTTATCTGTGGATCCCGCATCCATAGCCCGCTGCACGAGGGATCGGCCCACCTGCTCTGGTCCGCCCTGCTCCTGAAGCAGCGCACGGATTTCAGCGTCATCGAGTGTGCCGCACAGACCGTCGCTGCAGATCAGAATACGGTCTCCCGCCTCCAGCGGCATGGAAACAGCAAAATGCGGGCTCATCGGGCGCTGAATGCCCATGCCCAAAAACTGTGTCAGAACATGCCGTTCACTCTCATCGATGACCGTATAACCACTGTCAGCAAGCTGCTGGTAGCGCGTGTGATCATAGGTCATGCATCGAAGCGCATTTCCGCGCAGATGATAGACGCGGCTGTCGCCGACGTTGCTCACAAACAGGCGATTTGCCTGCAGGCAGGCAATGGCAGCCGTCGATCCGCTGGTCTCACCGATCCGTTGGCCGAGACTGGTCACCGCTGCGTTGGCGCGATGGTAATACGCCGGCGCCTCAAACATGCCGCCGGCAAGGCGCTCGCGATCCAGCGTCTGCGCACAGAGAAGCGACGCCTCATCCCCGGCAGCCTCGCCGCCCATGCCGTCAAACACGGCAAACAGCAGCCGCTCCCCCTCCGGATTTTGAAGCAGCTCTTCCACAGGCGCTTTCAGTTGTTCCCGAAAGCTTCCGCAGCAATAGTAGTTATCCTCATTTCCGGGGCGGGTCGTGCCGATATTGGATTGAACATAGCAGATCGTTTTCATACCGCGCCTCCCTTTTCTTCTGTTTCAATTTACAGTTTCTCCTGTTTTTTGTCAACCAGTTTAAAATTTGTTCATTTATTTCGTTCAAATCTATTGCAAAATTATAAAAATGTGTTACAATATTTTCATCTATTCCCATGCGTAAAGAAAATGAAAGGAATGAGATACCTGTGAAACGCTCCATTTCGCTGCTTCTCTGCCTGATGATGGTGGTCGGTCTGTTTGCCGGCGCCATGACCAGCGCCAACGCCGCCAGCTTCGGCGTGACTGTCGATCCGGCCAGCAATGTCATCAACGGCACCGGCTCGGCGAGCTTTACCGTAGCCACCATCCTCGATTCCATCGCCGACCAGCTCAAAAACGGCGAGGACTTTGATCTCAGTAAGCTTGTGAAGGGCTTTCTGGACGAAGGCCTCAGCCTCGATGCGCTCGCCGCTCTGCTGGACGAGGCGGGCTTCAACTGGGATGATATCGTCAAGTCCATGCAGGATAACGGCGTCAACATCGCGCAAATCGCCGAGATGCTCAAGGGTCTGATGAACGGCGATCAGCTTAATCTGGAGGATCTTGTGAAGGACCTCATGGGCGATACCGATCTGCTTGCCATGCTGATCGACGCTCTGAGCAACGCCGGCTTCAGCTCTGACCTCCTGAATTCTCTCCTTGCCACCATGCAGAACATGGACACGCAAGGCCTGATGGAGATTCTCGCCGGTCTCATCGGCAGTATCGGCCAGAACAGTGATGCCAAGCCCCTTGCAGCCGACGAAGAGACGACCGTTCTCGACGCCTCCGATTTCATTGACACCGTGATGGCTATGTTCGGCGACGTACTGAGCGAAGAACAGATCGAAGCGCTCAAAGCCGTCGTGGCTTCTCTGGCGGATTCCATCCCGCTGCCCGATGCACTCGCCGCGCTGAAGGACGTGCTCGGAGAGGACTTTGACCCTGAAACCGCCATTCAGTTCGTAACGAACCTCACCAACGGCGACGTGGATTACACGGAGCTTCTGCAGGCCGTGCTCGACAAAGTTTCCGAGAACGTCAACATGGAAGAAGTCACCAAGGCACTCAGCGACGCCCTCGGCGCCGATCTGGATCTCACCAAGCTGGCCGAGGCGCTCATGAACGTCATGAGCGACGGCTTCGATCTGGACACGCTGAAGGAAGCGCTCGGCGAGAATGTGGATCTTGACGTTCTTCTTGCCTCCCTCGCCGAAAAGCTCAATCTGAACGACGGAGACCTTGACGTTCCC
The DNA here is from genome assembly GCA_045112425.1 of Oscillospiraceae bacterium. Taxonomy (GTDB): domain Bacteria; phylum Bacillota; class Clostridia; order Oscillospirales; family Oscillospiraceae; genus CAG-103. Next base: position 8,451 of record JBGUHV010000054.1, on the reverse strand, counting down.
GCGCTCGTGAAGGCGCTCACCGAAGCGCTCGCGGATCAGGACATCGAGCATTTTGATTTTGATAAGTTTGCGGAAGCCATGGGCGACGATTTTGATCTTCCCTCCTTCCTGCAGAGCGTTGTGGACAAGCTCTCCGACGGCAAGATTGATCTCGACGCTGTGAAGCAGGCCGTGGAGGAAGCACTCGGCGAGCAGATTGATCTCGCCTCCATCATCGACGCGCTCAAGAACGGTCTCGGCGAAGATCTCGACGTCGGCAAGCTTCTCGAGGCGCTCAAGGCTGCGCTCGAGAGCATGGACGTGGAGGTTCCCTCTCTCGACAGCCTGCTCGCTTCCATCTCCGATGCGCTCGGCACGGAAATCACGCCCGAGCAGCTTGAGCAGCTCGTGAATGCACTGAAGGATATGATCAGCGGCGATCAGGATATTCAGGAAGTGCTGGAAGCGCTGCTGAACAATTTCAAAGACAAAATCGATCTGGACGAACTGCTCGCAGCGCTCCAGGACGTCTTCGGCGATGACTTCGGCGGTATGCTGAAGGACGTCATTCAGGCGCTCATGGACAGCGGCTTTGACTTTAATGAGATTCTGGACCAGTTCAAGGAGCTCGGCAAAGATCCGCAGGAACTTCTGGATCTGCTGTTCAAGGATCTGGTTTCCTACCAGTGGAAGATCCGCACCGCGGACGGCGCCATGCCGGTTGCCCAAGCCGATGACGCCAACGATTATGCAGGCACCGACACCCGCACGCTCACTGTGAGCCGCGACACGGCGCCCGAGCAGGACGAAACCTATGTTTACTTCTGCACCGTGACCGTCTCCGACAGAGACCTCACCTCCAGCGACGGCGTGCTCGTCATCAAAGCAGAAAAGGCCGCCGACGATCCCACCGCGCCCACCGAGCCGACGGATACGCCCACCGGCCCCGTTCTGAACAACGAGACGCACGTCGCCTATCTGCAGGGCTACGAAGACGGCACCGTTCGCCCAAACGGCGATATCACCCGCGCCGAGGTCTCCGTGATCCTCTACCGTCTGCTGACGGAGGAAAGCCGCGCCGCCTTCAGCGCCAGTGAGAGCAGCTTCTCCGACGTTGAGTCCGGTGAGTGGTACAGCGACGCTATCGCCACACTGGCCAAGGCCAAAGTACTCGAAGGTTATCCGGACGGAACGTTCCATCCCTTCGATCCGATCAAGCGTGCAGAGCTCGCCACCATCCTGACCCGCCTGAGCGTTCTTGTGGATCTGAATAAGACAGTAACGCCGGTGGTTTTCTCTGACGTCGCCGACCACTGGGCCGTCTCCTTCATCCGCATCGCGGCGAACAACGGCTGGATCAACGGCTACCCGGACGGAACCTTCCGCCCCGAGAACCCTGTGACCCGCGCGGAAGCCGTTGCCATGCTCAACCGCATGCTTGGCCGCTGCCCCGACACGCTGCCTGAGACCGGCATGAAGACCTTCCCGGACAACATGGATACCACTATCTGGTATTACAAGGATATTCAGGAGGCTGCGAACGGTCACACCTATCAGCGCAATGCTGACGGAACGGAAACCTGGGTACAGATCGCGGCATAAACAATCTTCGCATGAACCTGCGCCCGTCTGAAACATGGCGGGCGCTTTTTCGTCAGATCATTGATCAAGTGGTCACATTTGGACACTTTTCCTGCCGCGAATCGCTTGATTCTTCTGCGGAATGTGCTAAAATGAGATCATCCGGATTTTTGGAAAGGAAGGATTCAAACCATGACGAAACGAACGATTTCCTGGCTGCTGTGCCTGATGATGGTCGTGAGCCTCTTCGCAGGCACGCTGACCAGTGCCAGCGCAGCGAACGCGGGCGTGACAATCGATCCCGCGTCTGCCGTCATCTATCAGACGGGCGACGCGCAATTCACCGTCAGCACGGTGCTCGATTCTCTGCTTGATCGGGTTGGGAGCGACAAAGACTTCGATCTCGACGATCTGGTGGAAAGCCTCAAGAACGAGGGTCTGAACGTCAGCACGCTGACCGACATGCTCAGCGACGCCGGCTTCAACTGGGATGACATTCTCGGCTCTCTGACCGGAAGCGGCTTTGACATGAACGACATCGCCGGCGCGCTTCTTGATCGGCTCGAAGGCGGCGATCTTCAGCTGGAGGATATTCTCGGCGACCTCACCGGCGATGAGAGCACGCTCACGGATCTGCTCGGCGCGCTGAAGGACAAGGGCTTCGACTCCGATATCTTCAACTCCATCTGGGATCTGATTGGCGACAACACCGGCGCCGGCGGAGGCCTCAGCGATCTGATCGGCGATCTGATCGGCCGCTTCGGCAGAAACGGCATTGACGCGAAGGTGCTCTCCGTCTCCGACGAGTCGGAGGACAGCAGCGTGACCACCATCGTTGCCGCAAATCTGAAGGAAAAGCTGAGAGAAAAATACGGCTCTCTCTTCACCGGCGAAAAGGAGCAGGAGCTCGACGATCTCTTTGCCAGGATTGACGCCGCCACGGACGCCGCAGGCAATATTTCCCTCGCGGACGCCGTGAGCGTCATTATTACCAATGAAAACTTTGATCTGCCCAAGACGGTCGACGTCATCATGGGCGCCACGAACGGAAGCGCGGATTACAGCGAGCTTGTGAGCGCGCTGAAGGACAGCACCGGTTCCGATCTCAGCATGGACGACGTCGCCGACTCGTTCAGCGACGTGCTGGGCGATAAGATTGACTGGAGCAGCCTCGCCGAGGCGCTCGAGAAGAATCTGGGCGAGGGTTTTGACGCGAAGGACTTCCTCGAAGCCATCGGCTCGAGCGATACGGATCTGAGCGGCATCGCCGACTCCGTCTCCAAGGCGCTCGGCATGGAAGAAGGCGCCATTGACGCCGACGCCGTGAAGAACGCGCTCAACGAAGCGCTCAAGAGCGAAGACGGATTTGATCCCGATGCTTTTGCCGCCGCCATGGGCGAGGGCTTCGACAGCGACGCATTCCTGCAGAGCGTGGCAGACAAGCTCTCCGAGACCGAGGGCGCCATTGACGCCGACGCGGTTTCCGCCGCCATCGAGGCGGCGCTCGGCGAGCAGACCGAGCCTGCCGATCTCAGTGAAGTTGCAAAAGCGCTGAAGGAAGCCATGGGAGATGATTTCAGCGTTGAAAAGCTCACCGAGGCTCTGACCGAATCTCTAAAAGGCGAGGACGGCGAAGCCCCTGCGATTGACGAAGTCGTCTCCGCAGTGACCGACGCGATGGGCGGCGAGCTGACGAAGGATCAGATCACGGAGATGATTCAGGGTCTGTCCGACAGTCTGGGCGAAAACATGGACGTTCAGGAGCTGGTCGACGCCATCGCCGAGAAGCTCGGCAGCGATCTGGAGGTCAGCTGGCTGCTCAGCAGCCTCAAGGACGTGCTCGGTGAGGACTTCGAGCTCAATCTGGACGAAATCGTCAGCAGTCTGCTCGGCGAGGGAACGGATCTCGGCGAAGTGGTCAACGCGCTGAAGGATCTGGATTTCGAGACTTCCGAGATCTCCGATCTGCTGTTTGGCGACGAGATTTCCTATCAGTGGTGGTCTCACAGAGGCAAGACCAGAGAACAGGTCACAAGCAGCCTCGACTCCAACATCTACTCCGGCGAAAAGGAGCGCACGCTCCACATCTCCCGCACCACCGCTCCCCAGCAGGAGGAAGTGTATAACTACTACTGCGTCATCAAGATCGGCAACCGCGACAAGCAGTATGAGTCTCCTGAGGCCGTGCTGACCATCAAGGCAGACAGCAAGCCCTCCGACTCCACACCGACCGAAACCACGAATCCTCCCGTTCAGCCGACCGCTCCGGTGCTGGACAATGTCAATCACAAGGCTTACGTCAGCGGCTATGAGGACGGCTCTGTGCGTCCGTACAACAGCATCACCCGCGCCGAAGCCGCTGTGATCTTCTATCGTCTGATGACGGAGGAGAGCCGCGCGTTCTATGAGACCAGCGCGAAGGTCTTCCCCGACGTTCCCACCGGCGAATGGTACTCCACGGAGATCGCCACGCTCGCCCGCGCAAATGTTCTCCGCGGTTATGAGGACGGCACCTTCCGCCCGTTTGACTGCATCACCAGAGCGCAGCTCGCTGCGATCCTGAACCGTCTGACCGTGCTGGTACCGACGCAGAGCGCTGGCACCCCCGTGTTCTTCTATGACACCGTCGGTCATTGGGCAGCCGCGGATATCCGCACTGCCGCGGCCAACGGCTGGGTCAGGGGCTATGAGGACGGCACCTTCCGCCCGGAAAACCAAGTCACCCGCGCCGAGGCCATGGCAATGATCAACCGCATGCTTGGACGCGACCCGCAGATTCTGGTAAACACATCCGGCATGCGCACCTTCTGGGATAATACCGATACCGGGGTTTGGTTCTACAATGATGTTCAGGAAGCCGCAAACGGACATGATTATATTCGCGGCGACGATGGGCACGAGCTCTGGATCCATATCAAAAACACCTGAGTTATATGAAAAAGCTCCCATGCAAATGCATGGGAGCTTTTTCTGAGAAGCGCTTATTTCAGAAGTCCGTTCACGATATCGCCGTGACGGGTTTCGTCGTTCATGACGCTCTCTACATCCGGGAACATGCCGACGATTTCCTTGTATTTCTCGGCGGCGGCGTACTCCTCCTTGGCGATGATCGGATAGAGAATCTTTCGGCCAACAAGTGAGTACATGAGCGGCACAAAGACCGCTTTGGCCTTTTTCGGCTGCAGCACCTTTTTCGTGTAGGCATGGAAGACGGATGCATGTCTCCCCTCTTCGGCAGCCAGCTGCCGGAAGGCCGCGGCGTCCTTCTCATCCTTCACCTTCTCCGCCAGCTTCTGATACATTAGCACGGCGTCCAGCTCTCCCTGCTGCGCATACAGCAATACGTCCATGTACTGATCGATCAGTTTTTGATCCATGTTTATCAAATCCTTTCCGGATAAAAAATACTCAGACTTCCTCCATCTGCATGGCAAGCTTCACAATTCTGCTCGTGCCAAGCCGATCCGCGCCGAGTTTGATAAAGTCCTCAGCGTCCTGGAGACTGGCAATGCCGCCGGCCGCCTTGACCTTGAGATGATCGGCGGAGTGCTCGCGCAGAAGCGCCACATCCTCTCTCGTGGCGCCGCCGGTGGAAAAGCCGGTGGAGGTCTTGATGTAGTCCGCGCCGGAATCGGAAACGATCTGGCAGAGCTTGATCTTCTCTTCCTCCGTGAGCAGGCAGGTTTCGATGATCACCTTGAGAATCTTTCCGCGGCACGCCTCGCGCACGGCGTGGATGTCCTCGGCAACGTCTGCCCAGGCGCCGTCCTTGACCATCGCGAGATTGACGACCATATCGATCTCGTCTGCGCCGCTGCGAACAGCGTCGGCAGTCTCAAACGCCTTAACCGCGCTCGTGTGATATCCGTTGGGGAAGCCGATGACGGTGCAGATCTTCAGCCGATCACCCACATACTGTTTTGCGCCGGACACATGGCACGGCGGAATGCAGACGCTCGCGCAGCCATAGCGGATGCCCTGATCGCAGATCGCGCGGATCTCGGCAGCCGTAGCATCCACGCGCAGGAGCGTATGATCACAGCGGGACAGAATCTCTTTCAGTTCCATAATTCTTTCTCCTTTTCTGAAGTTGTGCCCATTATAACGGAAGCCTCTCTGTTTGACAAGATGCATATTCCATCATTTCCCTGCATATAGTGTGCCATCAACTTGAGAGGTGGCACGGCATGGATACCTTGGGGCGCAATAATTTCGCGCGGCTCCGCGGAACGCTTGCGGGGCCGGTCGTCTTCTCCCATCAGAACCGGCAGGAGCGGTTCTTTCGCATTCCCCTATGTACAGAGCGTCTTTCCGGCACGGAGGACGTCATCAATGTGCTGGCGCGAGAGCGGCTGCTCCAAACAGATCTTTGCAGCGCGGAGCGCCTCGCTGTCACGGGCGAGATTCGCACCTTCAACAACACCGGCGGCGAAGGCGCAAGGCTCGTCATCAGTCTCTTCGCACGGAGCATCACGCCGTCGAATGAAGAAACGGACGAAAATCTCGTTCTCATCACCGGCACCATCTGCAAGCCGCCGATTCTGCGGCGAACGCCGCTCGGGCGCGAGATCTGCGACCTGATGCTCGCAGTGAACCGACATTACGGGCGCAGCGACTATCTCCCCTGTCTCGTATGGGGCGCGCGGGCTTATGACGCTGCAGACTGGAATGTCGGAACCGTAGTCTCGCTCGCCGGGCGTTTTCAAAGCCGCAAATACCACAAGGTGCTGCCGGACGGCACGGTCACAGAGCGAACGGCCTATGAGATCAGCGTGACGGAGATTGAGCGAACATAAAAACAGGCGCACCGTTTTCCTTCGGTGCGCCTGTTCTCATTTCTTCTCAGGAACGATTTCTATCCAGTAGCCGTCCGGATCGGTGATGAAATAGATGCCCATGGAGGGATTTTCAAACTCAATGCAGCCCATTTTCTCGTGCTTTTCATGCGCGGCGGCCATGTCCGGCGTCGCCATGGCGAGATGATATTCGAGCTCGCCGAGGTCATAGGGCTCGGTACGGTCGCGCAGCCATGTGAGCTCCAGCTGAAAATCCGTTTTTCCGTCACCGAGATAGACGAGCTTAAACGAGCCGTCGGACGCCAGCTTTTCCCGCACAGGCTCCAGGCCGAGCGCTTCCTTATAAAACGCAAGACTTTTTTCCAGATCAAGGACGTTGAAATTGAAGTGATTGAAGGCAAACATGGTACTGACCTCCCTGTGAGTTTCTGAATTCAGTATAGAGGACGGCAGATCAAAAGTCAAAGCCAATTTCTCGAAAAAAACAGTTGGCTTTACGCCGAATCCCATGTATAATGAAAGGAGCGAATCAGAATACCTCTGACAAAGATGAAAGAGAGGGTTTTGCATGAAAGATATCGTTTCCCGCACGCTGACTGCGCAGGAGCTCGGTGGGTTCCACGAGGGATGGTCCATGGACGTATGGAAGTTCTTCGGCTGCCATGAAACCGAAGACGGCGCGCATCGCTTTGCCGTTTGGGCTCCGAACGCCAGATCGGTTACGCTGGTCGGTGAATTCAACAACTGGGATCGCGCTGCAGATCCGATGGAGCGCCTTTCCGACGGCACATGGGTGATCGTAAAGGAAGGACTGCCGCACAGCGCTTTGTATAAATACTGCGTTCTCGGCGCAGACGGCAAAGAGCGTCTGAAGACGGATCCCTTTGCCACGCACTGCGAGACCGGCCCCGCCACGGCCAGCGGCGTCTGGCCGATCGACGATTACGTCTGGGGCGACCGGGATTATCTCCGCAAACGGCAGAAAAAGAACCATTTCCGCTCGGCAATGAGCATCTATGAGCTGCACCTCGGCTCATGGAAGCGCACGCCGGAGGGCTATGTGATGAACTACCGCCAGATCGCTGATGAGCTCGCCGCCTACTGCGTGGATATGGGTTATACGCACGTTGAAATGCTGCCGATCACGGAATACCCCTTTGAGGGCAGCTGGGGCTATCAGGTGACGGGCTATTTTGCCCCCACCAGCCGTTACGGCACGCCGCAGGACTTCATGTATCTGGTGGATCGGCTGCACCGCGCCGGCGTGGGTGTAATCATTGACTGGGTGCCCGCGCACTTTCCGCGGGATGAGCACGGTCTCGCCCGCTTCGACGGCACGCTTCTATATGAATGCAAGGAAGAGCGCATGGCGAGCCATCCCGAATGGGGCACGCTGATCTTTGACTATGAAATGCCGGAGGTGCAGAGCTTCCTCATCTCCAGCGCAGCGCTGTTCTTTGACAAATACCATATTGACGGCATCCGCGTGGACGCCGTGAGCTCCATGCTCTACTTAAAGTACGGCCGCAAGGACGGAGAATGGACGCCCAACCGCGAGGGCGGCAACATCAACCTCGGCGCCGTGGACTTCCTGCGTCGGCTCAACAGCACGATCCTTACCCACTTCCCCGGGGCGATGACCATTGCGGAGGAGTCCTCCGCCTATCCCAGCGTTACAAAGCCGCCCTATGACGGCGGTCTCGGCTTCAGCTTCAAGTGGGATATGGGCTACATGCATGACACGCTGGACTATTTCTCTATGAACTCCTATTTCCGGAGCAAGAACCACAACAAGCTCACCTTCTCCATGATGTACGCCTTCTCGGAGAACTTCATCCTCGCCTACTCGCACGACGAGGTGGTGCACGGAAAGAAGAGCATGGTGGACAAGATGTTCGGCTCCTACGAGGAAAAGTTTGCGACACTGCGTGCGCTTTACGGATATCAATTCGCCCATCCGGGCAAAAAGCTCACCTTCATGGGCTCGGAGTTCGGGCAGTTCATCGAGTGGAACTTCAAGCAGGGGCTCGACTGGCTGCTGCTGCTCTACCCCATGCACAAGGCCATGCAGGACTACACCCGCGCGCTGAACGTG
>JBGUHV010000053.1:0-5835 GCA_045112425.1 Oscillospiraceae bacterium | reverse complement strand
CAAGCACTTATACGAATAGATCAGATCCCCAATAAGTAATTTTGTGGTTGACATTTCCGTAAAATGGATATATAATCCAACCTGCCTACAATGTTAGTATGTTTAAGGAGACGGCTATGAACCGAATTTTCCGCACAATGATGACGAACACGATGTACATGCCCATGTGTATGTGCAGAGCTTGTTATGCCCAAAAGTGCGGCCCGTCCCTGTCCCCCGATTGATTTTGTCTGAACAAAACCAAGACCGGAAGGTGCCCGCCTTCCGGTCTTTTTTTGTCTGAAAGAGGATAACCATGATCGAAATAGAACACCTGAGCAAAACCTATTCCACCTCCCACGGAGACATAGAGGCTCTGGAGGATGTGAGTTTTACCATTGCCGATGGAGAGATCTTCGGCGTGATCGGACTCTCCGGTGCGGGAAAAAGTACATTGGTGCGATGCATCAATCTTCTCGAACGCCCGACGGCCGGCGTTGTCCGGATCGATGGCATCGATTTGATGACCCTTGGGCGAGGGCAGCTTCTGGAGCAGCGCCGCAGCATCGGTATGATCTTCCAGAGCTTCAACCTGCTGGAGCAGCGCACCGTGCTGAAAAATGTGCGCTTCCCGTTGGAGATTGCCCGCTGGGATCGGGGGGATGCGAATCGCCGCAGCATGGAGCTGCTGGCGCTGGTGGGCCTTGCCGACCGGGCGGACGCCTATCCGTCGCAGCTCTCCGGCGGGCAAAAGCAGCGCGTCGCCATTGCGCGGGCTCTCGCCACGAAGCCAAAGTATCTCCTGTGCGACGAGGCGACCAGTGCGCTCGATCCCACCACGACGCAGTCGATCCTTGCGCTGCTGAAGGAGATCAATCGGACGCTCGGCGTCACCATCGTCGTTATCACCCATGAAATGCGTGTCGTGCAGCAGATCTGTGACCGTGTGGCAGTGATCGACCAGAGCCGGATCGCTGAGATCGGGGATGTGCGGGAGCTATTTGCCCATCCGAAATCGGACATTGCCCGTGCGCTGCTTCTTCTTGATCCAAAGGAGGTGAGCGCGTGAAAACCGAATGGCTCATCAAGCTCTGGGACAACGGCGTGCTGCAGCTTGGCGTCTGGGAGACGATCTACATGACGCTGCTTGCGGCGTTCTTCAGCTATCTCATCGGGCTTCCGCTGGGTTTGCTGCTCAGTGTCACGGATTCCTCCGGCATCCGCCCGGTCCGTCCGCTGAACACCGTTTTGGGCGTCCTTGTCAACTTCCTGCGCAGCATGCCCTTCATCATCCTTATGATTGCCATGCTCCCGGTGGCAAAACTGATCGTCGGTACCAGCTTGGGAAACAAGGCCGTCATCGTCACGCTTGTGATTGCCGCAGCGCCCTATGTGGCGCGCATGGTGGAAAGCTCTGTCAAGGAGGTGGACGCCGGTGTGATCGAGGCGGCGCAGTCCATGGGGGCGAGCACCCTGCAGATCGTGTGGAAGGTTCTGCTGCCGGAGGCAAAGCCTGCACTGATCGTCGGCGCCGTGATTTCCACGGTCACGATCCTCGGCTATTCCGCCATGGCAGCCACCATCGGCGGAGGCGGACTGGGGCAGATCGCAATCATCTATGGTCACCAGCGATCCAACCCTGTGATTACCTGGACGTGCGTGGCGCTGATCGCCATCATCGTTCAGATCATTCAAATCGTCGGCATGCGCATTGCGCGCAGAGTGGACCGACGCATGACTTAGTTCAGGAGCGCTTACCAATTATGAGTTTCTATTTTACCGAACTCCTTCGGGAGAATTACAGGTTTGGGCGAATGTGCGTGATACGCCATCCGTAAACAAATCTGAAATATTCAAAAAGGAGTTATCAAACCATGAAAAAGATCATCACCATTTTCCTTGCACTGACGCTGGCGCTGTCTCTGGCGGCGTGCAGCAGCAAAAACAGCGATTCCGCACCTGGCGGCAGCAACGATGCCGAGGAAGCTTCCGCGCCGGAAACCATCATCGTCGGCGCCTCCGCCACGCCTCACGCCGAAATCCTTGAGCAGATCCAGGACGCCCTGGCTGAGGAAGGTTACTCTCTGGAAATCAAGGTCTTTGACGACTATGTGCTGCCGAATAAGGCGCTTGCCGACGGCGAGCTGGATGCGAACTACTTCCAGCACACGCCATATCTGAACAACTACAATGCTGAGAACGGCACTGATCTCGTTGCCGCAGCATCCATCCACTATGAGCCCTTCGGTGTATTCGGCAATGGCGTCTCGGCGCTGGCGGATCTGGCTGACGGCGCGACCATCATCATCCCGGCGGACGGCTCCAACGAGACTCGCGCACTGTTTGTGCTGCAGCAGGAGGGATTGATCACTCTGCCGGAGGATGCGGACGCGGAGGTTGGCGTGACCACGCTGGACATCGTCGATGACGGTGGTTACAACATCGTGCCCGTGGCAGCGGAGACGGTTCCCGCGCAGCTGGAGAACGCCGATGAGGGCTCCATCGCTGTCATCAACGGTAATTATGCGCTGGCAGCAGGGCTGGATATCGCGGACGCGCTCGCAGTGGAGGACGCCTCCGGCGCGGCTGCGCAGACATACGCCAATATCATCGCCGTTCGCAGCGGTGAGGAAGCTTCCGCTAAGACGCAGGCGCTGGTGAAGGCGCTGCAGACCGACGCGGTGAAGGATTACATCGAGAGCACCTACAACGGCGCAGTCGTCGCCATTTTCTAAAATCAACAGCAGGGAGGAAACATCATGCAGCCACTGTCTATCCGCACGGCGGACTTCACCGATTCGGTCATCCGCCGCATGACCCGTATCTCCAACCAATACGGCGCGGTGAACCTCTCCCAGGGGTTCCCGGATTTCGACCCGCCGAAGGCGAGCCTGGACCGCCTGTCCCAGGTGCCCTATGAGGATTACCACCAGTACTCCCTCACCTGGGGTGCCCAGAATCTGCGCCAGGCCCTGGCCGAGAAGCAGACGAAGTATATGGGACGCAGCATCGACCCGGACACCGAGATCGTCGTCACCTGCGGCAGTACCGAGGCCATGATGGCCGCCATGATGACGGTGGCAAACCCCGGCGACAAGGTCGTGATCTTCTCGCCCTTCTATGAAAACTACGGCGCGGACACGATCCTCTCCGGTGCAGAGCCGATTTATGTACCGCTCTATCCGCCGGAGTTCAACTTCAACCCCGACGAGCTGGAGGACGCCTTCCGGCAGGGCGTCAAGGCACTGGTGCTGTGCAATCCCTCCAACCCCTGCGGTAAGGTGTTCACCCGCGCGGAGCTGGAGTTCATCGCGACCTTAGCCGAGCGCTATGATGCCTATGTCATCACCGACGAGGTCTATGAGCACATCGTCTACAAGCCCTTCGAGCATGTCTATTTCAGCTCGCTTCCGGGCATGTATGAACGCACAATCTCCTGCTCGTCTCTCTCCAAAACCTATTCCATCACCGGCTGGCGCCTGGGCTACACCATCGCGCCGCCGGAGATCACCGAGCGCATCAAAAAGGTGCACGACTTCCTCACGGTGGGTGCTGCTGCGCCCCTGCAGGAGGCGGTGGTACCGGGACTTCGCTTCGGCGAGGACTATTACGAGGAGCTGCTCGCCACTTACACGCGCAAGCGCGACCTGTTCTTAGACGGTCTGCGCACGCTGAAGCTGCCGCACACGGTGCCGCAGGGCGCGTATTACATCCTCATGGACATCTCGGAGTTCGGCTTCGAGAGCGATCTCGAGTTCTGCGAGGTGCTGGCGCGGGACGTCGGCGTCGGCGCGGTGCCGGGGTCCAGCTTCTTCCGGGAGCCGGTGAACCACCTGATCCGCTTCCACTTTGCCAAGAAGGACGAGACGCTCATCGCCGCACTGGAACGGCTGGGCGATCTCAGAGCGAAGATCCCCGCCCGAAAGGGTATTCTGGTGTGAGTGCCGTGCAGACGTTTCAAACCTATCTCTCCACCCACTGGACATATTATCTTTCCATGATCGCGCGGCATCTGGAGGTGAGTGCCCTCTCGGTGCTGCTCGCGATGCTCATTGCGATTCCGTTGGGGATCCTGAGCACCCGCTCGGCTCTGGTGGAGAAGGTGTCCGTAAAGTTTTGGGGAATGCTGCGCATCATCCCGAGCGTCGCGATTCTGATCGTACTCATCCCTCTGTTGGGTACCGGTGTAGTTCCGGCAGTCATCGCGCTCACAATCCTCGCAATCCCGCCCATCCTCATCAACACCGCGCAGGCGTTCAAGCAGCTCCCGGAGCCTATCCTTGAGGCGGCGGTGGGCATGGGCATGGACGCAAAGCAGCTGTTTTTTAAGATCAAGGCGCCATTGGCCTTTCCCATTGTGTTCACCGGGATCCGCACTGCCGTCGTTGAGGTCATCGCGAGTGCGACGCTTGCCGCCTACATCGGTGCGGGTGGGCTGGGAGAGATCATCCTCACAGGGCTCGGCCTGATGCGCAACGATCTGCTGTGGCTCGGCGGCGTCTCGGTGGCACTGCTGAGCCTCGGCTCCGGCTTTTTGCTGAACGCGCTGTATCGGCGCGTGACCAGATATCAACGTGTGTAATCAGAAAGGAAATTTGTTATGAAAAAATACATTACCCATATATTGTCCCTGCTCCTGACGCTGGTGATGTTTACCGGCGCGCTGGCAGGCTGCGCAGGAAAAAGCGGCGGCGATGACGCCGCAGTTGTGATCGGCTCCAAGGACTTTTCCGAGAGCCAGATTCTCGCCGAAATTTACGCCCTTGCACTGGAGGATGCCGGTATCCCGGTGGAGCGGAAGTTCAGCATTGCCAATTCCGCCGTACATACTGCCATCACCACTGACGAGATCGACCTCTATCCCGAGTATACCGGCACAGGCCTGCTCGCCGTGCTGAAGCTGCCCGTGGAGACCGACCCACAGAAGGTCTACGATATCGTCAAGGAGCAGTACCAGGAGCAGTTTGATATCGTCTGGCTGGATTATGCCCAGGCCAACGATGGGCAGGGACTGGTCATCACCACCGCCGCCAGCGAGGAATACGGCATCAAGACCATCTCCGACCTCCAGCAGTATGCGACTGAGCTGCGCTTTGCCTCGCAGGGCGAGTTTGACGAGCGCGAGGACGGTCTCCCGGCGCTGATCGCGACCTATGGCCCGTTCGACTGGAAGTCCTCGGCGGTCTATGAATACAACCTCCGCTATCAGATCCTCTCCTCGGGCGAAGCGGACGTCGCGCCTGCCGCGACCACGGAAGGCCAGTTGATCGAGGATGAATTCACGCTTCTCGAGGACGACAAGCAGGTCTGGCCGCCCTACAACATCGCGCCGATCATCAGAGCCGAGGTGCTGGAGGCGCACCCGGAGATCGCCGACGTACTCAATAAGATCTCAGCCCTCATTGACACCGAAACGATCACCCAGCTGAATTATCAGGTGGACGTGGAAAAGCAGGAGTATGACGAGGTAGCACAGGCGTTCTACGACTCCATCAAGGGGCAGCTGTAATGGCGGACGGTACCATCTCTGTCTGGCAGCGCTTTGGCATGCCAGAGGTGGCCGCCGCCTGGGTCGATACCTTTCTCACGGCGGAGGATCAGACGCTGATCGCCGCCATCCGGCAGCCGACCTTCACCGCCGGGGATGTTTCCCGCATCCTCGGCGCGGCGGAGGACTATCTCACCTCGGCATACCGGCGAGGCATCGTCAGTCTCGCAGATGAGACCGAACCGCGCTTCCGCCTGAATGATTTCTACGGCATGCTGGATATCTTTGCCATCACCGAGTCGGAGCGCTACCGCGCGCTGCCGGAGGATGTGCGTCTGGCGCTGGATCAGTGGTATTTCTCGCAGTAC
>JBGUHV010000052.1:0-6176 GCA_045112425.1 Oscillospiraceae bacterium | reverse complement strand
CAGCGAAAGAGAACAGACAGCCTCTGACCAACTTCCCTGCCAAGATTCTTCGACTCCGCACTCCGTGCTCCGCTCAGAATGACAAATGTGGAAAACTCCTAACTCCTAATTCCTAATTTGACAAAAAACAGGACTGCTCTCGCAGTCCTGTTTTTTGGATTTGCATTTTATCTGCTGCCTTTGTCGTACGGGATGCCCTCTGCCTTCGGGGCTCTGGAGTGCTTGGAGGTGAAGGCCAGAACCACGAGGGAGATGATATAGGGCAGCATGTTGTAAACACCGGAGGGGATGTTCATTCTGGCGAGGAACGGGAAGCCGGAATAGACGTTCGACAGAGCGCGGAACATGCCGAAGAGGACGGCTGCCCACGCGATGTGCTTGGGCTTCCACTGACCGAAGATCATGACGGCCAGCGACAGGAAGCCGAAGCCCGCGACGCCGTTTTCAAACTTCCACTGGCTGACGCCCGCGGTGATGTACACCAGACCGCCGAGGCCGCCCAGCGCGCCGGAGAGCAGCACGCCCGCCCAGCGCATCTTATAGACGCTGATGCCGACGGAGGCCGCCGCCTGCGGATGCTCGCCGCAGGCCATGAGACGCAGGCCGAAGCGCGTCTTGTAAAGCATGACGGCGACGAGGATCAGCGCGATCACGGCGAGAAGCATGAACCAGTTGAACTCAAACCCGTTGATGTTCACGAGGAAGGCCTTTTTCTGCGCAATGTAGGAGATCTCGGACGAGGGGTTGTCCGGGTTCTCGGCGGAGTTGAGGGCCTTGACGATGACGGTCGCCGCCGCGACGCCGAGCATGTTCAGCGCGGTGCCGACGATGGTCTGATCCGCCTTGAAGTTGATGCAGGAGACGGCGAGGAGCGCCGAGTAGATCACGCCCGCGAGGATCGCCATGAGCACCGTGAGCACAATCGTGACGAAGGCGCTGCTGCCGGCGGGGAGATACTTCATCATGAGCGCGCCGCCGAGGGCGCCGATGACCATGATGCCCTCGAGACCGAGGTTGATGACGCCGGAATGCTCCGAGACGCAGCCGCCGAGGGCGACGAGAACGAGCACGGACGCGAAGATCAGCGTGTATTGAATCAGAAGCATCATTTCGCGTCACCTCCCTTCCCGGATTCCGCATCCGAGGGCTTGGCATCCTCCGGCTTCGGCTCGGGAGCGAAGCGCGTGTCCTCGCGCTTGGCGCCGATCCGGTTCATGTAGGTCTTGAAGAAGAGGACGAAGCCGCAGAGATAGATGATGATGGCGGAGATCAGATCGGAGATCTGCGCGGAGTAGAGCGTCTTGTCCAGATAGCCGCCGCCCTGCGTGATGTGCTGGATGAAGAAGGAGCTGAGGATCGCGCCAATCGGGTTCAGGCAGCCGAGGAAGGCCGCGGCGATGCCGTTGAAGCCCATGCCGGGAACGCTCGACTGCGAGCAGGACCACTCCTCGATGCCCGTGAGGTAGAGAAGCGCTGCGCCCAGACCCGCGAGCGCGCCGCCGATGATGAGCGTGACGATGATGTTGCGCTTTTCCTTCATGCCGGCGTACTTGGCGGCGTTCTTGTTGTTGCCGGTGGCGCGCAGCTCGTAGCCGAACTGGGTGCGCTCGAGGATGACATAGATCACAATCGCAAGGATGATCGAGAGCGGCACGGCGAGCGTGACGTACTGGTTGTTGCCGAAGAGCTTATTGAGCCCGAGGTTCGGCATGACGGAGCCGGGGCTCGTGGAGAGCACCTTGAGCGTGTAGGGGCTGGTGGCCTCCTTGACGTTCGTGAGGATAATGTTCACGAGATAGAGGCTGATCCAGTTGAGCATGATGCCGGAGATGACCTCATTCACGTTGGCATAGGCCTTGAGGAAGCCGGAGATGCCGCCGAGGAGGGCGCCCGCCGCCATGGCGAAGAGCATGCACAGCCACCACGGCCAGTGGAACGCAAGCGCGCCGTAGAGGCACGCGCCGACGCCCGCGACGTACTGACCGGCGACGCCGATGTTGAACAGGCCCACCTTATACGCAAAGAGGATCGACAGCGAGCACATGATCAGCGGCGCGGTCTTGACCAGCGTGGAGCCGAAATACTTCATGCGCGCAGGCCCCGCGGGATAGAAGAAGAAGTTCTTCAGCACGGAGACAATCGCCTTGCCCGCGCCGGCGGGATTGATGATGAGCAGGACAATATAGCCGATGAACACGCCGAGAATGACGCAGATCAGAGAGGCGATGAGCGACTGCACGCCGTCCCGCTTGAGAAGGGGTGTTTTGTTTTTCATTTCGCCACCTCGCTTCGCTTGGCGCCGGCCATGTAGAGGCCGAGCTCCTCCTGCGTGGTCTTCTTGGGATCGAGCTCGCCCACGATCTCGCCCTCATACATGACGAGAATGCGGTCGGGCACGTCCATGACCTCGTCCAGCTCCAGACTCACCAGCAGGCAGGCCTTGCCGGCGTCGCGCTGGGCGATGAGCTGCTTGTGAACGGATTCGATCGCGCCGACGTCAAGTCCGCGCGTGGGCTGCACGGCGACGAGCAGCTCCGGCTTCTTATCGACCTCGCGGGCGATGATGGCCTTCTGCTGGTTGCCGCCGGACATGCTGCGGGCCGCGGTGATCGGGCCCTGACCGGAGCGGATATCATAGCTCTCGATGAGCCGCTCGGCATATTCGCGGATCGGGCCGCGCTTGAGGAAGCCCGCCTTCGTCGTGAACTCCGGGTCGAAATAGGTCTGGAGAATGAGGTTATACTCGAGCGAATAATCGAGCACGAGGCCGTGCTTGTGCCGGTCCTCGGGGATGTGGCTCATGCCGGAGATCGAGCGCTCGCGGATGGACGCCTTTGTGATGTCCCTGCCCTGGAGCTTGACCGTGCCGGATTTCACGGGCTCAAGACCGGTGATGCCGTAGACCAGCTCGGTCTGGCCGTTGCCGTCGATGCCGGCGATGCAGACGATCTCGCCCGCGCGAACCTGGAACGTAACGTCCTTGACGGCGTCCTTCTTGTGCGCGCCCTTGGAGGCAACCGTGAGCCCCTGCACATCGAGCACGACCTCGCCGGGCGTGGCGGGCTTCTTCTCCACGTGGAAGTTGACGTTGCGGCCGACCATCATGGCCGAGAGCGCCTCGGGCGTGGTGTCCTTGGTTTCGACCGTACCGATGTACTTGCCCTTGCGCAGGACGGTGCAGCGGTCGGCGACGGCCATGATCTCGTTGAGCTTGTGGGAGATGAAGAGGATGCTCTTCCCTTCCGCCGCGAGATTCTTCATGATCTGCATGAGCTCGTCGATCTCCTGCGGGGTGAGCACCGCGGTGGGCTCGTCGAAGATGAGGATCTCATTGTCGCGGTAGAGCATCTTGAGGATCTCGGTGCGCTGCTGCATGCCGACGGTGATGTCCTCGATGATGGCGTCGGGGTCGACCTGCAGACCGTATTTCTCCGAGAGCTCCATGACCTTCTTGCGCGCCTCGTCCTTGCGCAGGAAGCCGCCCTTCGACGTCGGCTCCACGCCGAGGATGATGTTATCGAGCACGGAGAAGCATTCCACGAGCTTGAAGTGCTGGTGCACCATGCCGATGCCGAGATCGTTGGCATCGTTCGGGTCGTTGATCTTGACTTCTTTTCCGTCCTTCTTGATGACGCCCTCCTCCGGCTGATACATGCCGAACAGCACGCTCATGAGCGTGGACTTGCCCGCGCCGTTTTCGCCGAGGAGCGCATGGATCTCACCCTTTTTCAGCTGCAGGGTGATGTTGTCATTGGCGATGATGCCGGGGAACACCTTTGTGATGTTCAGCATCTCAATGGCATATGGTTCCGCCAAAACGCTCTCCCTCCCTTGTGACATAGATATAAACATATCATACTATAGAATAGGACATATTTCAAATAAAAAGATGTATTTTCTACAAAAAACCAATTCAGTGCGGGGATTGACTTTGCCGGGGGAAAGAAATACAATTTTTGTATTGTGCAGGCGACTGCTGAGCGCCTGCATGGAAAGGAGAATTATCACCATGAAAAAAGTTCTGGCATTGCTGCTCTCGCTCGTGATGGCGCTGAGTCTCGCCGCCTGCGGCGCGAAGACGGAGCCGGCCGGTTCCGCCGCGCCGGAGGGCTCGGCAGAGAGCGAAACCGCCGTGACCAATACGGACGTGAACATCGCGGTTCTCGCCGGCCCGACGGGCATTGGCGCGGTGGGCCTCATGGAGGCCAACGACGCGCTGCAGACCGCAAATCACTACACCTTCACCGTCGCCTCCGCGCCGGAGGACGTGGTGTCCGGCGTGGCCAACGGCAGCCTCGACATGGCTGCCGTGCCGACGAACCTCGCCTCCACGCTCTACGCCAAGACCGAGGGCGGCGTGCAGGTTGCGGCGCTGAACACCTACGGTGTGCTCTATATTCTGGAGAACGGCGACACCGTCAGGAGCATGGACGACCTCAGAGGCAAGACCATTTACGCAACCGGTCAGGGCTCCAACCCTGAATACGTGCTGGAATATCTGCTGACGAAAAACGGCCTGACCTGGAGTCTCGACGGCAGCGAGGCCGACGTGCAGCTGCAGTTTCTCTCCTCCGAGGAGCTGACCGCGGGCATGGTCTCCGGCCAGTACACGCTTTGCATGCTGCCGGTGCCCGCCGTGACGGCGGTGACGGTGCAGAACCCGGACGTGCGCATTGCGATGGATCTGACGGCCGAGTGGGATGCGCTCGGCACCGACGGCAAGCTGACGCAGGGCTGCATCATCGTGCGCTCCGCCTTCGCCGAGGAGCACCCCGAGGCGGTGCAGGCGTTTCTCGAGGAATATGCCGCCTCCATTGAGAGCGTGCTGGCCGATCCCGCGCACGCGGGCGAGCTGTGCGAGCAGTACGGCATCGTGGCGAAGGCCGCCATTGCGGCGAAGGCTATTCCAAGCTGCAATCTCTGCTGCGTGACGGGCGATGACATTCGCCCGGTGCTCGAGCCGTTCTTCCAGGTGATGCTCGACGCGAACCCGAAGTCCATCGGCGGCGCCCTGCCGGGCGACGATTTCTACTTCAGTGCGCCCTGACCGCGGCCCATGGCGCTGGCTGCTGCCCGCGGTCTTCTGGCTTGCGGTGTGGTGGCTCGCGTCGCTGATTGTCGGCAAGGAGCTGCTGATTCCCTCGCCGCCGCTCGTGGCGCGCACGCTTCTGGACCTGGTGGTTACCAGCGCGTTCTGGCGCTATACGGCGCTGACGCTCCTGCGCATCACGCTGGGTCTGGGGCTCGGCATTGCGCTGGGCGTTCTCACCGCGCTGCTGACGAGCCGGTTGACGCTGCTGCATGCATTGCTCGCCCCGGCCATCCGCGTCGTGCGCGCGACGCCGGTGGCCAGCTTCATCATCCTGGTGCTGCTCTGGGTCGCCAACGGGCGCGTGCCCGCCGTGATCTCCGCGCTGGTGGTGCTGCCCGTGATCTGGGAGAGCACCGCGGCGGGGCTTCGGAGCGTAGATCGTGATCTGCTCGAATTTGCCCGCGCCTACCGGCTGACGCGGCTCGACACGCTGCGGCGCATTGTGCTCCCGTCCATGCTGCCGCAGCTCTCGGCCGCAGTCTGCACGGCGATCGGCCTTGCGTGGAAGTCCGGCGTCGCGGCGGAGGTGCTGTGTCTGCCCAGAGCGGCCGTCGGCACGCAGGTCTATTTTTCCAAGCTCTATCTCGACACGCCCGCGCTCTTTGCGTGGACGCTCGTGGTTGTGGCGCTCTCGCTGACGGTGGAGCGCATCGCGCGCAGGCTCCTGCTCGGGAGAAAGGGGGGCGGCAAATGAAGCTCACCTCCCTCTCCTTCGCCTATGGCGACAAGCCGGTGTTCGACAATCTGAGGCTCATGCTGCCAGACCGCGGCGTCACGGCGCTGACCGGCCCCTCCGGCTGCGGCAAGACGACGCTGCTGCGCCTCATTGCTGGGCTTGAGACGCCGCTGAGCGGCAGCATCGACGTCCCGCCGCCGGAGCAGATTGCCCTGCTGTTTCAGGAGGATCGGCTGATCCCCGGCCTCTCCGCCCGAAAGCAGATCGAGCTGGTGCGGCCGCACGGAAAAGATGCGGCGTTCTGGCTGGAGGCCGTCGGGCTCGCAGACGCGGCGGACGCCGCGCCGGAGGCGCTCTCCGGCGGGATGCGGCGTAGGCTCTCTCTCGCCCGCTGTCTCGCCTACGGAC
>JBGUHV010000051.1:0-12683 GCA_045112425.1 Oscillospiraceae bacterium | reverse complement strand
GATGCCGGCGCGCATCGGGGTTTTCGCGTCGCCCACGGCGCGCAGCACCGTGCCGAAGATGATGGACGCGGCGCGAAACAGCGTCGGCAGATAGAGAATGAGAAAATACTGCCCCGCCATGGCGCGGATGGGCTTGTCCACCTGCATCCAGACGGGCACGAGCGAGCTGCAGGCGGTCGTGAGCGCCGTGAACAGCAGACCCACGACAATCACGGCCAGCGCCGCCTGCGCCGACGCCCGGCGCACCATTTCGCCGTCGCCCGCGCCTCTCGCCCGGGCGATCACGCTCAGAAAGCCGACGCCGACGGCGGAGATCGTGCAGATGATGAGCCAGTTGATCGTCGTCGTCGCGCCGACGGCTGCGGTCGCCGCCGTGCCGAGCGCGCCGACCATGGCCGTGTCGATATACTGCACGGCGGTCTGCATGAGCTGCTCGAGCATCGTCGGCCACGCGAGCGCGATCACCGCCGGCAGCAGCGCCGCATCAAAGCCGCGGCGGGATGAGATTCGGTTTTCCGCCACGGCAGCACCTCCTTCGCCAGAAGATAATTGCAATCTGTGAAAAAGCGTGTCATCCTGAGCGAAGCGAAGCGGAGGCGAAGGTTTTTGGCAGCGCAGTCGGACAGAGGCTGGTGGTTCTTTTTCACTGCCAAGCCAAGATCCTTCGACTGCGCGCTGACGCGCTCCGCTCAGGATGACAGGGGAGCGCGGATCATGCATCCAGCACCAGCGCCTCGTAGGGGCGGAGCGTCAGCTCGCGCGAGACTGCGGGCGCGGCGTAGTTCGAGAGCCGCACCGCCGCCTTTTCAAACCCCGCCGGCAGCGTGCACGGCGTGTTCTTCGCCGTGAAATTGCAGACGATGAGAAAGCGCTTGCCCTCATATTCCCGCGCATAGAGCAGCAGCTTCCGGCTGCGCTCGTCGTATTCCGTCACGGTGCCGCGCAGGATTGCGCTCGTCTCGCGCCGCAGGCGCAGCAGCTGTTGATAATACCGGTAGACGGACTGCTCGCTTCTGAGATCGCGCGCGGCGTTGATCTTTTTATACGCCGGGTTCACGCTCTGCCACGGCGCGGCGCCGGCGTTGAAGCCGCCGTTGGCCGTGTCATCCCATTGCATGGGCGTGCGCGCGTGGTCGCGCGCGCCGTAGCGGATCATGGGGAAGGCGAGCGCCTTCGGCAGGTGAAAGTCTTTCGTCATCGTGTCGAACACGAAGCGGGAGACGGGGTCGCGCATCTCGTCCATCCGGCGAAAGCGCGTGTTTGTGAGGCCGAGCTCCTCGCCCTGATAAATGAACGGCGTGCCCCAGCCGAGGAAGGCGGCGGTGGCCAGCATCGTCGCGGCCTCGAAGCGATACCGCCGCGTGTGGATGCCGAAGCGGCTCACGCTGCGGGGATTGTCGTGGTTCTCGAGCACCAGCGTGTTCCAGCCGGTGCGGAAATACTTCCGCTGCGGGTCGAGCAGGCCGCGCTTGAACGCGCGCAGACTGAACGGCTTCGGCAGGAACTTGAGCCCCGCCACGCTGTCGCTCGCGAGGTGCTCAAAATCAAAGATGCTGTCGAGCTCGCCGGAGTCGCGCTGGATGTACCGGTGCGCGTGCTCGGGGTCGGGCGTGTAGCTCTCGCCGACGGTGTAGGCGTCGTAATGCGAGAAGACGTTCGCATTCAGCTCCTGCAGAAATTCGTGCATCCGCGGCCCGTCGACGAAGAAGTTCGTGCCCTTCTGCAGACGGAAGGGGTTGCGGTCGCTGCGGATCGGCTGCGCCTTGGAGTAGAGGTTGAACACGTCAAAGCGGAAGCCCGCCACGCCCTTGTCGAGCCAGAAGCGCAGAATCTTCTGGATTTCCCTGCGTACCTCGGGGTTTTCCCAGTTTAAGTCCGGCTGCTCGGGCGCAAAGAGATGGAGGTAAAACTCGTCCGTCTCGCCGATGCGCTCCCACGCCGACCCCGTGAAGCAGGAGACCCAGTTCGTCGGCGGCAGGAGCCTGTCGCCGCGCCGTCTGCCCTTTCGGATGATGTAATAGTCGCGGTATTTGGAGGTTTTGTCCGCGAGCGCGGCCTGAAACCACGGGTGCTGATCGCTCGTGTGGTTCAACACCATGTCCATGATCACGCGGATGCCGCGCTTTTCGCACTCGGCCATGAGCCGGTCGAAGTCCGCCATCGTGCCGAAGGCGGGGTGGATCGCGCAGTAGTCGGCCACGTCGTAGCCGTAGTCCTTCCACGGGGAGGGGTAGAGGGGAGAAAACCAGATCGCCGTCACGCCGAGGTCTTTGAGATAGTCGAGCTTCGAGATCACGCCCGCAATGTCGCCGTAGCCGTCGTTGTTTGCGTCCATGAAGCTCAGCGGATAGATCTGATAGACCACCGCGTCGCGATACCAGTCGGTTTTCTGTACCATGCTTTCACCTGATTTCGAGGGTATTTGATCACTTTTTCCATTATACCACCGAATGCAATACAGAGAAAAGCCTCGCAGAGTTCGCGCGACAGCGCGAGAAAACAAAATGAGAGCCTGTTCAAAGCAGGCTCTCATTTTGAAGCGCAGCGTCAGCGCGTCCGCTCGTCGCCCCAGAAGAAGAGGGCAACGGTACCGGGTCCTGTATGGCTGCCGATGGTCGTGCCGACCCAGTTGATCTCCACGCGCCCGTTCAGGTTCGGGAAGCGCGCCTCGATCAGATCTGCCACCTCGCGGGCGTCCTCATAGCAGTTGGAGTTGGAGATATAGCACTTGCCGCTGTAGCTCTCGCCGCCCTCGGCGTGCTCGGCCATGCGGTCGACGATGGTCTTGATGACCTTCTTTTTGCCGCGGATCTTCTCGCGCGGGATGAGCCGGCCGAGATCGTCCATGTTCAGCAGCGGGCAGATATTCAGCAGTCCGCCGAACCAGCCGGCGGCCTTGGAGACGCGCCCGCCCTTGACGTAGTATTCCAGCGTCGTGGAGAAAAACCAGTGGTGCAGGTTCAGCCGATGCGCCTCGGCCCAGGCGCAGATCTCGTCAAACGGCATCCCCGCGTCGCGCTGATCGGCGAGGCCGTCCATGAACAGGCCGTAGCCCGAGGAGGCGCCGAGGGAGTCGACGATCACGACCTTGCGGCCGGGGTATTTTTCCATCACAAGCTCCGCCGCGCTCTGCGCGGAGTTGATCACGCCCGAGATGCCGCTTGAGAGCGTCACATGCAGCACGTCCTTGCCCTCGGCGGCGGAGCGGGAGAAATACTCCTCAAACTCCGACACGTTCACCTGCGAGGTGCGCGTCTCAGCGCCGTCGGCCATGGCCTTGTAAAAATCCGGGAAAGCGATGGAGCGACCCAGATCGTCCGGGAAATCCACGCCGTCGAGCGCGAAGTGGAAGCAGATATACTGGATGTCTCTCTGCACGAAATGCTCGTGGGTCAGGTCTGCCGTGGAGCAGCAGCTGATCACATAGTCTGCCATAGTCATTCTCCTTTTCCTCAGTGGTTGTATACGATGGATGCTTTCACTTTCTGAGCGGCTTCCTGCCCCTTGAGCGCGGCGATGACCTCGAGCGCGAAGGGGATGGCGGCGCCGAGGGCGCGGCCGGTGATGATATTCCCGTCTCGCACGGTGTCGGCGTCGACGTGCTC
Source organism: Oscillospiraceae bacterium (assembly GCA_045112425.1). Taxonomy (GTDB): domain Bacteria; phylum Bacillota; class Clostridia; order Oscillospirales; family Oscillospiraceae; genus CAG-103. Next base: position 9,078 of record JBGUHV010000051.1, on the reverse strand, counting down.
GGCGGCAAAGAGACGATCCTCGCAGCCGGGGTAGCAGGTCGCGCGGCGGGTCTTCAGCAGGCCGAGCCGACCCAAAACGGTGGGTGCGGCGCAGATGGCGGCGACGATGCGACCCGCCTCGGCATAGTCGCACGCGAGCGCACGGACGATCTCGTTTTCAAAGAGGTTTTCCGTGCCGGGCATGCCGCCGGGCAGCAGCAGCGCGTCGAAGTCGGAGTAATCGACTTCGGTCAGCAGCGCGTCGCACTCGATGGCGATCCCGTGCGCGCCGACGATGCGCAGTTCCTCCCACGCGGACGCGACGGTCACGTCGATCCCCGCGCGGCGCAGCAGATCGACCGAGACCAGCCCCTCGCATTCCTCCAGCCCCGGCGCAAAGCAGCAGAGCACCTTCGACATGGGCATCCGCCTCCCTTTATACAGTATTTGAAAGCAGTATAACAGGGAAACATTAAAAATTTCTTATAAGTTTGCAATGAGTCAAAAGAGACTGTCATCCTGAGCGGAGCGAAGCGAAGTCGAAGGATCCTGGCAGAGCAGAACGATAGAAGTATATGGTTCTGTTTGACTGCCGATCCAAGATCCTTCGACTCCGCGCTGACGCGCTCCGCTCAGGATGACAGGGGAGATGCCGCCAAAAAAGAGAGCCGTCGAGCGGCTCTCTTTTACAGCGGTTGTTTTTGCATTTTTGCCCAGCGGCGGGGGTATTTCAGCGGCGTCTCGCGCACTTTCCGGATGCGCACGACGTTGTGCGCGTTGGTCGTGCTCGGAACGTTGTAGGGCAGGATCTCCGCCTCGCCGCCGCCGAGCACCTCGATGGCGTGCGCGGCCTCCGCGAGCTCCTCGGCGGCGCCCGGACCTTTCATGGCGAGGAACACGCCCCCGACCTTCACGAACGGGAGGCAGAGCTCCGCGAGCAGGTTCAGCCGCGCCACTGCGCGGGAGACCGCGGCGTCATACTGTCCGCGCTCCGTGACGGCGGCGTCCTCTGCGCGGCCATGTACGCACCGCACATCGTCGAACTCGAGCAGATCGCAGGTATCGCGCAGAAAGCGCACGCGCTTTTCCAAGCTGTCGAGCAGCGTGAGGCGCATGTCCGGCTGCGCGATCTTCAGCGGCAGGCCGGGAAAGCCCGCGCCGGAGCCGACGTCGATTACAGAGAGCCCCTTGAGCTCCTGCACGGTGAGCAGCGCCGCGCAGTCGAGAAAATGCAGCCGAGCGGTGTCCGCCTCGCCCTCGATGGCGGTGAGGTTCATCACCTGATTCTGCTCGCTGAGATATTCGTAATAGGCGCGAAAGCGCTTCAGGGCCGCATCCGTGAGCGGCAGACCCAGCCGCGCAAAACCGTCTTTGAGAAGTTGTTCCATGTTGCCTCCAAATTACTGCTCCGGCCCGAGCCTGGACAGCACCTCTTTGAAATAGTCCGGCAGCTCGCTCGTGACCTCCACGGTCTCGCCCGTTCTGGGATGGACAAAGCGCAGCGTCCGCGCGTGCAGGCACTGGCCCTCCAGCCCCTTTTCGGGCTTCTTGTGTCCGTAGACGAGGTCGCCCAGCAGGGGGTGGCCGATGTGCGCCATGTGCACGCGGATCTGGTGCGTGCGCCCGGTCTCGAGCCGGCAGCGAATGTGCGCGTAACCGGAATAGCGCGCGAGCACCTCCCAGTGCGTCACGGCCTCGCGGCTGTTTTTTTGCGTCACGGCCATGCGCTTGCGGTCGGTCGGGTGGCGGCCGATCGGCGCGTTCACCGTGCCGCAATCGTCGCGAAAGACGCCGTGCGCCACGGCCTCATAGGTGCGCGAGAGCGTGTGGTCGCTCAGCTGCGCCGAGAGGGCGAGATGGGCAAAGTCGTTCTTCGCCGCGATGATGAGCCCCGAGGTGTCCTTGTCGATGCGGTGGACGATGCCGGGCCGCCGCTCTCCGCCGACGCCGGAGAGGCTCTCGCCGCAGTGATACAGCAGCGCGTTCACGAGCGTGCCGTCCGGATGGCCGGGCGCCGGGTGCACCACGAGCCCGCGCGGCTTGTTCACGACGATGAGATCGTCGTCCTCATACGCCACGTCGAGCGGAATGTCCTGCGGCAGCAGATCCGCCGCCTCCGGCTCGGGCAGCGAGACCTCGAACACGTCTCCCGCGGCGGTTTTATAGTTCTTCTTCACCGCCGCGCCGGCTTTCGTCACGCGCCCCTGCTCCAGCAGCCGCTGCGCGGCGCTGCGGGTCAGACCTTCTATGGAGCGGGCAAGGAGAGCGTCGATTCGCTCGGCGCTCTCCTGTGTTTCAATGGTTACGATATTCATTCGTCCGAAAACTCCGCGAGAATGTCCTCGAGCGAGAAGCTGTCGGACGCGGGCTGCTTCGGCTTTGCCACGGTGGGCTTCACGTCGGAGGGCTTCGGCTCGGGGATCGGCTCCGGCGCGGCTGCCGCGGCGGCCTTGACCCTGGCCTCCTTCTCGAGCGTCTGCACGGCGCGATCCCAGGCGGCGAAGGGGTCGGGCTGCTGCGGCTCGGCGGGCTGTTCGCTCTCCGTCTTCGGCGCGGGAGCCGGCTGCTCGGCGGGCTTCTTTGCGGCCTTCGGCTTCATCTCCACGCGCTGCGTGGGCTGGTCGGGGGAGACGGTCTGGCCCGCGCTCTTAACCTTGCCGGGCTTGAACACCTCGGTGCGCGATTCGCGCTTGGGCTCCTGCTTCTCGCCGCGGCGGGCAGATTCCTTCGCGACGGTTTCGGGATCCTTATAGAGCACGACGTGCAGGAAGAATCCGATTGCGCCCACGACGATGCAGACGTCCGCGATGTTGAACACCGGGAAGCTCGGCCAGAACTCGAAGGCGAGCATGTCCACCACATAGCCGCTGAGCATGCGGTCAAGACAGTTGCCCAGCGCGCCGGCCAGCAGCAGGATGGCCATCCAGCGGCCAAAAGCGCCGTGCACCCATTCCTTGCGCACCGCGAGAACGATGATCACGATGAAGACGACGGCGAGGATGATGAAAATCCAGCGCGGCGCACCGGAGAGCAGACTGAAGGCCGCGCCCGTGTTGTGGATGTTGCGCAGCTCCAGAAAGCCCGGAAACAGGGCGCGGACGCCGTCATCCAGCGGGATGCTCAGCGTGACCCAGTATTTCAGCCCCTGATCGGCAATGAGGATCAGAATGACCGCAATGGCAAATAACATGGTTGATCTCCCTTTATAGGAAAGTTAGCAACTGCGAAAAAAGCCTCGCAGAGTTCGCGCCCGCAGGCGCGAAGAAATTCAAATCATTTTGCCGCCGGAACTGGTTTCGGCGTGCAAAATACTTCTCGCGGAGAAAGGGATTTTTCTTTTCGCAAGCTCTGCTTGCGACCAAAAATCCCTTTCAGAGCGCATCCCCTTCAACTGAAAGGAATGCGCAAAGCGCGTTCCTTTCAGTTGAGCGCGGCGACGACGCGCGCGCAGCGCGGGCAGAGACCGGTCTCGGGATCGGCTTCCTCAGAAATCGTCCAGCAGCGCGGGCACTTCGTGCCCTCGGCTTCCTTGACGGAAATCGTCACGCCCGGCACGTTCGTGCCGGCGGCGACCACGGCGTCGTCCATAGCGACATCGCCCACGATGCACTTGGAGACGATCAGCAGCTCCGCCATGTTCATGCTCTCGGCGACGGCCTTGACGTCGGCGGCGCTGTCGTCAAACTTCAGCGCGACGGAGGCTTCGAGCGCCTTGCCGATGCGCTTGTCGGCGCGAGCGCGCTCGAGCACGACGTTCACGTCGTCGCGCAGGGCGATCATCTGATCCCACTTCGCCATGGCGTCCTCGTCGAGGGCGTAGGCGGTGAAGGGGGCGTTCATGTCGTTGAGCACGACGTTGCGCTTGTCGTCGCCGTCCTTGTGCGGCATGACCTGCCAGATCTCGTCGCAGGTGAAGGCGAGGATCGGCGCGAAGACCTTGGTCATCGTGTCGAGGATCAGGTACAGCGCCGTCTGCGCGCTGCGGCGCTCGAGACTGTGCGCGCCCTCGCAGTAGAGACGGTCCTTGATGATGTCGAGATAGAAGCTGGAGAGCTCCACCACGCAGAAATCGTTAATCGCATGGCTCACGACGTGGAATTCATACTCGTTGTAGGCCTCGGCGCACTTTTCGATGAGCGCGTTCAGCTTCGTGACGGCCCAGCGGTCGAGCGCGAGCATATCCTCCGGCGCGACCATGTCGGCGTTCGGGTCGAAGCCGTTGAGGTTGCCGAGGCAGTAGCGCGCGGTGTTGCGGAACTTGAGGTAGTTCTGGCTCAGCTGCTTGAAGATGTCCTTGGAGCAGCGCACGTCGACGTGGTAGTCGGCGGAGCCGGCCCAGAGGCGGAGCATGTCGGCGCCGAACTCGTTGATGATCTCGCTCGGATCCATGCCGTTGCCGAGGGATTTGTGCATCGCCTTGCCCTCGCCGTCGACGGTCCAGCCGTGGGTCAGGCACTCCTGATACGGGGCGCCGCCGTAGCTCGCGCCGACCGCGCACAGCAGGGAGGACTGGAACCAGCCGCGATACTGGTCGCCGCCCTCGATGTACATGCTGCTCGGCCAGAAGCCCTGGTCACGCTTCATGGCGGCGATGTGGGTGGAGCCGGAGTCGAACCAGCCGTCGAGCGTGTCGGTCTCCTGCGTGAAGTGCTTGCCGCCGCAGTGCGGGCAGGTGAAGCCCTCGGGCAGAATCTCGGCCGCCGTGCGGTCAAACCAGGCGTTGGAGCCTTCCTTCTCAAAGAGCTTGGCGACGGCGTCGATGCTCTCGTCGGTGCAGACGGGCTTGTGGCAGTCGTCGCAGTAGAACACGGGGATCGGCAGACCCCAGCGGCGCTGGCGGCTGATGCACCAGTCGGCGCGCTCGCGGATCATGGAGCCCATGCGCTCCTTGCCCCAGGCGGGGAGCCAGCGCACGTTCTCGCAGGCCTCGACGGCCTCCTCCTTGAAGCCCTCGACGGAGCAGAACCACTGCGGCGTGGCGCGGAAGAGAATGGGCTTCTTGCAGCGCCAGCAGTGCGGGTAGGAGTGCACCACGTCGAGCGTGGCAAAGAGAGTGCCGTTTTCCTTCATGTCATTGAGGATCACGGGGTTGGAGTCATCGACGAACATGCCAGCGTACTTGCCGGCGTATTCGGTGTGGCAGCCCTGATCGTCCACGGGAACGATCACGGGGAGCTTATAGCGCATGCCGCAGAGATAGTCGACCATGCCGAAGCCGGGCGCCGTGTGCACGAGGCCGGTGCCGTCCTCGGTGGTGACCTCATCGTCGAGCATGAGGAGACTGGTCTTGTCCATGAAGGGGTGCTTGGCGAGCATGTACTCGAGATCGGTGCCCACGCAGGTGTGCACGACCTTGTAGTCCTCCACGCCGCCGAGCTCCATCAGGCGCTCGATCAGATCGGTGGCCACGATGAGCACTTCCCTGCCGGTGTCGACGAAGGAATACTCCACGTTCGGGCCGACCATGATGCCGAGGTTGCCGGGCAGCGTCCAGATCGTGGTCGTCCAGATCAGGAAGGAGACGCTCTTGCCGAAATCGGGCAGCTTGCCGAGATCGTCGTGCATCGGGAACTTGACGTACGCCGTCGTGCAGGGATCGTCGTGATACTCGATCTCCGCCTCGGCGAGGGCGGTCTCGTCGTGCACGCACCAGTAGACGGGCTTGAGGCCTTTGTAGATGTGGCCGTTGCGGTACATGCGGCCGAACACGCGCACCTCCTCGGACTCAAAGCCGGGGTCCATCGTGCGGTAGGGATGCTCCCAGTCGCCCACGACGCCCATGCGGCGGAAGCCCGCCATCTGGCGCTGGATGTAGTGCTCGGCGTAGTCGCGGCAGGCGCTGCGGAACTCCGCGATGCTCATGTCCTTGTGGTTGAGGCGCTGCTCCTTGATGATCGCGCTCTCGATGGGCATGCCGTGGTTATCCCAGCCGGGAATGTAGGGCACCTGATAGCCGCGCATCATGTAGCTGCGGTTGATGAAGTCCTTGAGCGCCTTGTTGAGCGCGTGACCCATGTGGATATCGCCGTTGGAGAAGGGAGGGCCGTCGTGCAGGTTGAATCTGGGCTTGCCCTCGCTCTTTTTCAGCGCTTCGTTATAGATATCGTCCGCTTCCCATTTCTTGAGCATGTCGGGCTCGCGCTTCGGCAGGCCCGCACGCATGGGGAAGTCGGTTTTCGGCAGATTGATCGTTGCGTTAAAGTCTTTCGCCATGTGGTGGTTCTCCTCTCTCGTCTGAAAAAACAATGCACAGGGCGAAGGAGTTTCCTCCGCCCTGGTCGTTTCCGTTTTGGGTCGGGGTGGTCAGTCCGTGGTGATGTGGAACATCTGGGTCGCGTCGTCGGCGGGAATCGCGTCCGGCACGAGCTCCACAGGCTCTTCGGCGGCCGCGTCGTCGAGCACAAACTGGCCCTCGAGCTGCGGCTCCTCCTCCGAGGCAATGTCAGCCGCTGAGACTTCCACGACAGGGATCGCCTCTTCGGCTGCTTCCACCTCCTCCACGGTCTCGGCCTCCGGCTCGGCAAAGGCTTCCTCGGGGAAGCTCTCGCGCTGCGCGGCGGCAATGGTGTCCAGATAATCCAGCTGACCCATGCACAGGGAGCGGATCTCCTCGATAAAGCGAACGGTGGCCGTCTGCGCGTTGAGGAGCTTCTCCTCCTCGGCGGTCTTGGCCTGCTGCAGCCCGCCGATGGTGCGCTGGGAATAAGCGTCGGCGTCGGCCATGGCTTCCTTGGCGTAGTGCTCGGCCTCGGCAATCATCTTGTCGGCCTTCGCCTGCGCTTCGGCTATGATTTCATCTGCCCGGGCCTTGGCCTGGAGCAGCGTGCGGCGCATTTCATCCTCGGTCGCGCGGTACTCCTCGATGGAGTCCACGAGCACCTTCATCTTGCTCTTGAGCGTGGCCACTTCCTTTTCCCGGCCGGCCAGCGCCTCGGCGCATTCCTCGCGCAGTCTGTCCACGGCACCCATGTCGTAGCCGTTGAAGAGTGCCTTTTCCAGGTTTCTGTCACGAATATCCTGCGGCGTCATAGTTGGAGCCCTCCTTATATCTTTGATCCCTAATGCTTAAATTTTAATGCTGTCTTTATAAACGCTCCCAAAGAGGGAGCAGCGAATCTCCGGACGCACGCGGATTGGCGAGCGATTTTTTTGCCTGATGAAGGTGAAAAATCGAAGGAATACTTTGTGTATTTCGAGATTTTGAAACAAAATCAGGCGGGAAAAGCGCCGTCAAGACGGTGCGGGCGGGGGTTCGGTGTTTCCTCAGAATTTCAGCACGTTGCTCTCCAGCTCGTCCATCTGGTCGGAGAGCAGCGCCACGCCGTGCGGCGTGAAGACTACGGCCTTGAGCGAGCCGACGCGCAGGAGCTTGCCGTCGAGCGCATAGGCCGCGCCCGCGAGAAAGTCGGTGATGCGTCTGGCCTCGTCCGTCGTCATCATCTCTTCGTTGATGAGCACGATCCGGCCGAATTTCATATGGTCGGCGATCTCGGTGCCGTCCTCGAAGCGGATCGGCTGGAAGATCACGAACTCGCGCGTGCTTCCGGTGCTGTTCTTGAAGTCGACCACCTTGTCGCGCCGCGAGCCGAAGAAGGAGCCGCCGGTGCTCTTCGGGGGAGCAGCCGGGGCAATCGCCTCGTCCTCGTCGTAGTCGTCCTCAGCGGAGAACACGCTCTGACGGCGGGGCTTGGACTGCTGCTTTTCCCTGCGCGCTCTCTGGCGCACGGGGCGGGCGGGGCGCTCCTCCTCCACGGGCTCAAAGAGCGGCTCGTCGTCCATACCGGGCTCGTAGTAATCCTCGTCCATATCGCCGTAGGCGTCGGTCAGCTTGCCGAAACGGTCAAAGAAAGACATGTCTGATCGTCCTCACTTCTGCGTGTAGTTTCTGGCGCCGAAGATCGAGGAGCCCACCCGCACCATATTGGCGCCGCAGGCGATGGCGTCCTCAAAATCGTCGCTCATGCCCATGGACAGAAAGTCCATGGAAACATTATCGTATTTTTTCGCCCCGATGTCAACAAAAAGCTGATGCATCGCGGAAAAATAATCGTGGTTTCCACCCGGCGCTTCCGCAATCGGCGGGATCGCCATCAGGCCGCGCACGCGCACATGGGAGAGCGCGCCGACCGCCTGCAGAAGCCCCTCAAGATCTCCCGGCGCGACGCCGGATTTGGCCTCCTCGCCGCCGATGTTCACCTCGAGCAGCACATCCTGCACGAGTCCGCGCTTTTCGGCCTGTGCGTCGATCTTCTGCAGCAGGCTCTCGCTGTCGACGCTCTGGATCAAATCCACGATGCCGACGATCTGGCGGATCTTGTTCGACTGCAGGTGCCCGATGAAATGCACGGGCTTTCCCTCGTAGGCGCCGGCGGGGTGCTTTTCCAGCAGCTCCTGCACGCGGTTCTCACCGCAGGCGTCCACGCCGGCGAGCACCGCCTCACGCACGCGCTCGGCGTCGTTCATCTTCGTCGCCGCCACGAGCAGCACGTCCTCGGGGCGTCTGCCGCTCTGAACCGCGGCGGCGTCCACACGAGCACGCACCGCGGCGACGTTATCTGTGATCTGGCTCATTCTGATATTCCTTCTTCCCAAAAAGCCTCGCAGAGTTCGCGGCGCGGACGCCGCGAAGATCATTCTGTCATTTTGCCCCCGGAACTTGTTTCGGGGAGCAAAATACCGCTCGCGGATCGAATCTTTCTTTCTCGAAAGTCGCACTTTCGACCAAGAAAGATTCGAGGAGTGCAGCCTCTTAATCTGTCAAAAAACAAAGTTTTTTGACAGATTAATTCACGACGTTGCCGTCCTTGAGATTCTTGCCCGAAACGATCAGCTCGTTGCCGGCGCGGAGGCTGCCGCCCTCGCTTCCGGCCTCCACGAGATAGAAGTCCTCGCCGGTATAGAGAATGTCGACGAGCTTGCGCTCCATCTGCCCGGCGCTCACGGTGTAGACCACCGTCTTGCCGTCCTCGACGTGCACGGCCTTCTTCGGCACGCGCAGCCCGCTGTAGGAGCGGAAGACGACCTCTGCCTCGGCGAGGCGCAGACTCAGCGTCTCCGCCAGCGCTGACGAGCAGCGGAACACGACCGCCACCTGCCCGG
>JBGUHV010000050.1:0-2403 GCA_045112425.1 Oscillospiraceae bacterium | reverse complement strand
GGCGGAGCTCAGGCTGGCTGTACACTCTGGCGACATAGGCTTCCTTGACGCCGGGGAGTGCCGCAACCGTTGCGAGGTCGGCATAGTCCATCGTGACGGACATGCCGTTGAGCAGATCGGTGTACTCGAAGTTGACCGAGTAGGCAACGTTCTGCTGCTCCATCTTCACCTTGACCGCATTGTGCTCACGCAGCAGCTTTGCTTCGGTGTTGGTGAGCTTCTGAATCAGGGTGTGGTTTTCAGCAAGAGGCTGGCTTTCGGTCAGGACGACCACGCGTACCTGATCGCCGGCCTGATACTGCTCACTGGGCGCAAGCACCAGCTCGCGCTCGTTGGGCAGACTGCTGAAGGGCTGTTTTTTGCTGTCTGCAGGCTTCAGATCCGCTGCGAACGCAGAGGAACAAAGCGAGAACACCAGCACAAGTGCCAGCGCCACAGACAACCATCTTGTCTTCTTCATGGGTTTACTCCTCTCTTGACATCGTGAATACGATGTTTAATCTGCAAACTCCATTTTACCATTATCCGAAAATATTTCAACACTTTACAGGAAACGAATCAGATACTTATGGTTACAAAACGTTAATCGTGAGACAAGCTTCGTTGCGCGCAGCGAAATCCTGTGGTATATTGAAGCAAAAACAAGGAGGCGACGGCCATGAAGCAGATGGTGGTACTGATCGGAAACTACGGCTCCGGCAAAACGGAAATTGCGCTCAATCTCGCGGTGAACGCCGCCGGGAAGGGCATGAACACGCTGGTGATCGATCTGGACAAGGTGAATGACTATTTCCGCATGTCGGACAAGGTGCAGCTGCTGACCGACCGGAGCATCAACGTGGTCTCCCCCACCTTCGCCGGACAGGGCGTGACGCCGAGCAACATGTCTGCCGCCGTGGCGTCCGCGTTTGACAGCGACTGGGATTATGTGGTGTTCGACGTGGGCGGAGACGCTGCGGGCGCGCTGTCGCTCGGGCGGTATCACACGGACTTTGCCGCCGTGCCGCCGGAGACGCTGCATGTCTATGACATTGTGAACGTGTTTCGCCCCATGTCGGACGCGCCGGACAAGATTCTCAAGCTCAAGGAGGAGATGGAGGGCTTTGCGCGGCTTCAGGTGACAGGCTTTGTGAACAACGCGAACCTCCTGAATTACGCGAGCGCCGACGATCTTCGTCGGGGCTACGACGTTTTGAAAGCAACAAGTGAGATGAGCGGCATTCCCGTTGTGCACACGACGGGGCGGAAGGAATATCTGCAGCAGTTTCTCGCCGACGGCAGAGATCCGGCGTTTATCGGCGAGCCGATTGCGCTGGAAACGTACATGCACCGAAGCTGGGAGGCCTTTACCGCAAAAGGGTTTTAACAAAACAATCCCGCATGCCATGGCATGCGGGATTGTTTTGTTCAGGTGATTTATTGGTTTGCAAAGTGATCCTTCGTGATTTTGATGATCGTGCCGGAGAGGAGCAGCAGAGCGATGAGGTTCGGGATGGCCATGAGTCCGTTGAGCGCGTCGCCGATATCCCAGACAAGATCGAGGCCGAGCGTGGAGCCGATGATGAGCACCACACAGAAGATGACCTTATAGATCATCGTGGCGGGTCTGGCAGCCTTGCCGAACAGGAATTCCACGCAGCGGGAGCCGTAGAGCGCCCAGCTGAGGATCGTGGAGAGGGCGAAGAGGCTCAGACCGACCGCGATGACAACCGCCGCGATCTTGCCGCCAAAGATGCCGGAGAATGCCTGCACAACCATCTCGCTGCCGTGGCTGACGCCCCAGTCGATGCCGTCAATGCCGAACTGACCGGCCAGACCCATGAGGAGCGCGAGCGACGTGAGCGTGCAGATGACGATGGAGTCCATGAACACCTCAAAGATGCCGTAGACACCCTGCTTCACAGGATCGGTTTCCGAGGTGGCCGCATGCGCGATGGGCGCGGAGCCGAGACCGGCCTCGTTGGAGAACACGCCGCGGGCGATGCCCTTCTGAATCGTGGTCATGATTCCTACGCCGAGCGCGCCGCCTGCAATGGCGCGGGGGCTGAACGCGCCGCGGAAGATCGCGCCGAGAACGACGCCGATCTGGCCGATGTTGCCGAAAACGACGATGAGCGCTGCGAGAATATAGACGACTGCCATGAAGGGAACGAGCTTCTCGGTAACGGCGCCGATGCGCTTGATGCCGCCGATGATGACGAACGCCGTCACAAGGGCGACCATCGCGCCGATGACGATGCGGAAGGTGGTGCTCACCTCGCCGCCGCCGAAGGCGCTGACAGCCGTGCCGATGGCGGTGGCAATGGAGTCAACCTGCGTGGTGTTGCCGATGCCGAAGGAGGCGGTCATGCCGAAGAACGCAAAGACGAAGGCCAGCCACATCCAGCCCTTGCCGAGACCGTT
>JBGUHV010000049.1:0-5713 GCA_045112425.1 Oscillospiraceae bacterium | reverse complement strand
GGCTGGGCGCCGTACTTGCGCCTGATATGCGCGCAGAGCCTGCCGCGAAAAGAATCGTCCTTCATCGCTTCAGCACATCCAGCGCGTTCGGAAACTCGAAATAGGTGTCCGGAAAGGGCTCCTCCGCGAGGGTGAAATGCCACCATTCGCAGTCGATGGGCAGAAAGCCGTTATCCGTCATGAGCTTCTGCAGACGCATGCGGTTTTCGTACTGCTCCTCCGTGACGCCGCGGCAGTGGGGATGGGAGCGCTCGGAGAAATAGTCGAAGGGGCTGCCCATATCGAGCTCCTTGCCGGAGGCCATATCGAGGAGCGTGAGATCAATCGTGCTGCCGCGGTTGTGGCTGGATTTGCTCGCAATGTAGCCCAGGCGGAACAGATCCTGCTTTTCGAGCTCGGGATAGAAAAACGGCTTCATCCGCTGGTCGAGATCCTCGATGCCCCAGAGGACGAAATGGCGCACGGCGCGCGCAGGACGATAGGCGTCGAACACCTTGAGCCGGTAGCCCATGACGTTGGCCTGATTGCTGACGACCTTGAGGGCGCGCGCGGCGTCCTTCGTGAGCAGCGCAATGGGCTCCTCATAGCCGTCGATGCGGTCACCGACGAAGTTATAGGTGGAATAATAGCGGATCTCCTGCACGATGCCGGGCACATAGTCGCTGAGCAGAACGAAGCGCGAGGCGTCGTTTTCCGCCTGTCTCTGATAATCAATTGCCATAGAACTCACCTCGGTGCTTCAAAGCTGAAAGAGCAGCGCCTCGCAGAGCACCTTGCAGGCCTCCTCGCGCGTGACGAGCTGCTGCGCTCGGAAGCTGCCGTCCGGATAGCCGCTGAGGGCGCCGGCGCGCACCAGCTGCGAGACGGCGTTTCGCGCCCAGGGGCTGACTGCATCCGCGTCTGTGAAGGGCAGGGCAATGGGAGCGGAATCGACCGTGAGAATCCCCTGCTGCAGAGCATAATAATCCACGATGACGGCGAGCTGCTCGCGCGTGGCGGGCATATCGGGCGCAAAGCGGTTTTCGCCCACGCCGGAGACGATGTTCATGCGGCGCGCCCACTCGATATAGGGCGCATAGTAAGCATCGTCCGCAACGTCGGTGAAGGCGCAGCGCGGATAGTCCGCGGCGCGGACGCCCGCCATGCGGCCGAGAATCGTGACGAGCTGGCCGCGCGTGAGCTGCCCCTCGGGCGCAAAGGCCGTCTCGCTCACCCCCAGCACGACGCCGCGGTCGGAGAGCGTTTTGACATACGGATAGGACCAGCGGCTCTGCGCCACATCCCCGAACGGGAAGACGGGGCCGCTCTTCTCCGGCAGGGCGGCGAGAAAGCGCTCGGCGATCTCGGCCTGCCCCTCGTTGGAGGGATGCACATCCAGCTCCACGGCGGAGAAGAAGCCCTCGTCCGTGATCGAGTCGCCGCGCTTGGCGGCGAGGCTCTGGATGCCGGAGATGTCCACATAGATGTACTTCCCTGCGTATTTCGACCCGAACTGCATCTGCCGGTTAAGGGCGGCAATGATACCGTCCGCCGCACGACCCAGCTCGAGCAGCGAATCATCAGAAATCTTGAGCTCGCTGAAGGGATTGTAGAACCCGGCGACGAGGAGCGTGACGTCCGGATTGAGCGCATAGATATCGCCGATGATGGCATCCCAGTTCTGCACAAAGCGGGTATAGCCCTCGGTGAGACCGCTGATCGCGGCGTTCACGGCGGAGGCATAGCCGCCGAGCTGCCTGCCGAGCGCGAGCAGGCGGGTAAGCGCGTCCGTCTGATCCGCAGCGCCGTCCTCCGCCGAGGCGATCGCCCCGCCGCTCACGCCCGCCGCCGCGAGCGCGGCCCTGGCGCGCAGGAGCGCATAGGTGGCGACGTCGTTGGCGCCGATGTTCAGCGTGATGAGATCCGCCGCGGCGACAGCGGGCCGGTAAAAGTGCCGGATCTCCGCGACCTTGGCGCGGCTGAAATTATTGGCATACTCGTCCGGCATGACGTAACCGTCCTCCAGACAGGAGCGCAGCTCCACCGTGCGCATGCCGCCGCAGCCGAGTTGAGTCAGATACGCGCCGATGGCGCGGGCGATCCGGTCAGGATAGGCACCGGGCGTGCGGTACATGTATTTATTCTCCACGTTGTTCTCGCCGATGCCGTTGGCAATGCTGTCGCCGAGCGAGACGTAGTATTCATAGCCGCTGTAATCCTTCGCGGCGGCAAGGCATGTGCCGAGAGAGACGAGCATTGCCAGCGCAAGGAGCAGAGCGAGCAGAGAGCGAATCGTTTTCATAAGTCACCTCTTCGAAACAGGATCGGATCACCAGACGTCGATGATCTCGCCGGGGCGATCGAGCGTATAGCCGCCCATGGCCTCAATTCTCGCGCGGAACGCATCGCTCTGCAGCGTGCGGATCAGCTGCCGAACCATGGGGCTTTCCCACGCGCTGTCGGGAATGAGGAGGTCATATTCCTCCACGCAGATCGGGAGGAAATCGAGATCATACAGCTTCGCCGTGGAATAGATGCCCATGCCGGCGTCCGCAGAGTCGCCGGCGATCTGAACGGCGACGGAGTTGTGCGTCATCTCCTCGCGCTCATAGCCGTAGATCTTTTCGCGGTCAACCCCATCCCGGTCGCAGAGCCAGTCCATCAGGACGCGGGTGCCGGAGCCCTTCTGCCGGTTTACATAACGAAGTCCGTCCATGGCGATATCGGCAAAGGCGCGGAGGCCGAGGGGGTTCCCCTTCTGCAGCATGAGCCCCTGCTGGCGGCCGACGCAGCGCACCAGACGCACGCCGCGCTGCGGAAAATACTTTTGGATAAAGCTCCGGTTATACTCCCCGGTTTCGCTGTCCAGCAGGTGGACGCCGGCAGCATGCGCCTCACCGCGGCGCACGGCCATGATGCCGCCCATGGAGCCGACGTGGGAGGAGGAGAGCCAGAGCGAGCGATCCTCCCGGTGGATGAGATCGGCCAGCTCATCGAGCAGCGGATCGTGGCTGCCGATGACCACGAGCGTGTTTTTCAGCCGCTCCGGCTCATTCAGCAGACGCACGGACACCTCCTCGCCCGCGGAATATCCCTCCGTACCCTGCGGGATCTCCAGCAGGCCGTCCGCCTTCATGAAGGAGGAGACCACGCCGCTGCCTCTCGGCAGCGGAGAGGCGGTGAGCCGATCGCCGACGCTCCCCATGCGGACGCGGACGTATTCCTGATATTTGAGCCCGGAGACAACGGGGCGGCTGAGATGCGCCAAGACGCGCTTGACCTGCTCCTGTCCGCGCTGGAACCAGCGGTCGATCAGCGGGCGGAGCAGCTCTTCGATGACAATGATGCCGGAGACCGGATAGCCGGGCACGCCGAGGATCGGCACCGCGCCGGACAGACCGAGCACGGCGGGCTTGCCGGGCTTGATGGCGACGCCATGGTGCAGCACCTGCCCAACCTCGCGGATGGCGGCGGCGGAATAGTCATCCCGCCCGGCGGAGGAGCCGGCGTTGAGGAGCACCATGTCGCACTCCCCTGCCGCCTGCCGCAGCACATCCCGAATCGCCTCATAGCGATCCGGCACGATGGGATAGACCTTCGGCTCCGCGCCCCAGGCGGAGAGCATGGCGGAGAAGATGGAGGAGTTGAACTCCAGAATGTCGCCCGGCTTGGGGTCGGCGCAGGGCGGCACGACCTCGTCTCCGGTGGGAATAATGCCGACGCAGGGCCTGGCGAGCACCTCCGCCTCCAGCACGCCGCCGGCGATCATGGCGCCGATGGCGGCGGGCGTGATTTCCATGAAGGAGGGCAGAATCATCTCCCCGGCGCAGATATCCTCGCCGATCTGGCGGACGTGCTGCCACGGCGCCGCGGGCGCGTGGATGGTGACGGTTCCGTCCTCATGTTTGACCAGCGCCTCCACCATGATGACCGCATCGCATCCGGCGGGAAGCGGATCGCCGGTGTCCACCACGGTGAACTGATCCGCCCGCAGGGTGACCGGCGTCGTCTCCGTGGCGCCGAAGCTGTCTCGCGCGAAGAGCGCGATGCCGTCCATGGCGCTGCAGGCATAGTGCGGAGCGTTGATATGGGCATAAATTGCCTTTGCCGTAACACGGCCAAAGGCGTCCTGCACACGGATGCGCTCCGTGCGGGCGCGAAAGCCCTGCTCGGTTAGCGCGCGCAGATAATCCGCCCGCGCCTGCTCGAGCGGCACATTCGTCAGATAAGTAAAAGCCACAGGAATTCCTCCCTTTTGAAAACCGCGCATTCCGCGGGTCTCAATTCCAATATACCTCCGTGACAGCGCCCTTGGGAAGGCCCTCGCAGTCACGGTCGATCATTAAAAAGCCGTCCGCGCCGGTCAGCTGCGTGATGAGGCCGGATTTGGAGCGGATCGGAACGGCGATAAGGCCGCGCTCCGTCTCCTCCAGGCGGCAGGCACTGAGCTGCATGCGGCCATGGTCGGCATTCAGACTCTCCGAGAGCGCCGCCTGCACCGGGAAGGTGCGCAGCGTTCTGCCCTCCAGCCGCGCCAGCAGCGGGAGCACAAAGAGCTTCGTGACAAAATACGCCGCGACCGGATGGCCGGGCAGCCCAATGAGCGGGCGATTGCCCAGCTTGCCGAGAATGGTCGGCTTGCCGGGCTTGACGGCGATGCCGTGAAAGAGGAGCTCGCCGAGGCTGCCGATGACGCCGCAGGCCGCGTCCTTGACGCCGGCGCTGCTGCTGCCGGACAAAATGACCGCGTCGCAGGCGGCAGCCGCCGCCTCCGTTTTTTGCCGCAGGAGCGCCTCATCGTCCGCGACGATGCCGAAATCCACGCAGTCGGCGCCGAACGCCTCCAGCGCCGCGAGGAGCATCGGGCGGTTGACATCCCGCACCTGCCCCGGACCGGGCGTCTGCTCGGCGGGAACGAGCTCATCGCCCGTGGAGAGCACACCGACGCGCAGCCGAGCGCGCACCGGAACCTCCGTGCGCCCGATGGCGGCGAGCGCGCCGATCTCCTGCGGCCGGAGCGCCTCGCCGGCGCGGAGCACGGTCTTGCCGGGGAAGACATCGTCGCCGCGGAAGATCAGATTCATGCCCGGCGCGCCGGGCTTGAGGACGCCGACGGTTCCGTCACCGTAATCCTCGGTGTATTCGATCATGACCGCGCAGTCGCAGTCCGCCGGAATTTCGCCGCCGGTGGTCACATAGACGCAGGCACCCGGCGCGACGCGCATCGGTGCGCCCTCGCCCATTTGCACCTCCCCCGCCAGACGCAGCACCGCGGGGATCGCGTCGGAGCAGCCGAAGGTATCCTTTGCGCGCAGGGCGTAGCCGTCCACGGTGGAACGGTTGAAGTCGGGCACATATTCCTCCGCGCAGACGTCCTCCGCCAGCACCCGGCCGAGCGCCTGCGGCAGCGGCACCGTCTCCGTCCGGTCCAGCGGATGAAACCGCTCCTCGATCAGCCGGAGAACCTCCTCCGGCGTTTTGACCTCCAGCACGGCAGTCACCTCCGCAAAAAGCTTCCAATATAAAGCTTATTATATCCTTTTTGCAGTGTCGGCACAAGCCATAAGTGCGCAAAAAAGGGAGAGGCCTGGCCTCTCCCTTTTCCATTCAGAAGATTCACACCGCGCTGCGATACAGGAACGTAACGATGTGCGCGCGGGTGCATTCGCTCATCGGGGCGAAGTGCGTCTCGTCAACGCCGTTGGTGATGCCCATGGCGTCCGCCCAGATGACA
>JBGUHV010000048.1:0-8525 GCA_045112425.1 Oscillospiraceae bacterium | reverse complement strand
CGGCATCACAAGTCTGCGCTGGCTGCAGCGCACGGAAAAGACCTTCCAGCAGGACGGCCTCCGCCGCGCCGCCGACTTCGCTGCGCTCCTGCGGCGCATCGTGTCGAAGCGCCGCCTCACGATGAGCATCACGGGCGAGATGGACGAGGCCTTCCTGCGCGACGTGCTCTCCATCCTCGGCGATGCGCCCATGGGAAAGCCGCGGCAGTTTGAAACCATGCCCGTCCGCCGCGAGGGTTTCCTTATCCCGGCGGAGATCGGCTTTGCCGCGCGCAGCGCCAATCTCAACGCGATCTCGAAGTTCGAGGGTTCTGCCCGCGTCGCGGCTCAGATCCTCACCTTCGGCTATCTGTGGAATGACATCCGCGTCGTCGGCGGCGCCTACGGCACGGGGCTCTCCGTCCGGCAGGACGGCGATCTTCGCATCACGACCTACCGCGATCCCAGCCCCGCCCGCTCGCTCGGCAGCTTCGAAAAGGCCGGGCAGGCCCTGCGCGATTTCTGCGCCGGAGAGGGCGAGCTCGACGGCTTCATCATCAGCACCATCGCCTCGAGCGAGCCGGTCATCTCCTCCTCGCAGGCGGCAAGCCGCGGCGCCGCGCTCTATTTCTCCGGCCGCACCTACGCCGACCGCCAGCGCAACCGCCTCGAGATGCTGCACACCTCGCGCGAGGATCTCGAGCGCTTCAGCCGCGAGCTCGACGAGCTGCTGCAGAGCGCCGGCGTCTGCGTCGTCGGCGGCAAGGCCGCCGTCGAAGCCTGCGGAGAGCTCTTGGATTCCGTGGAAGCATTGCAATAAGGACACGTAGGGGAGGGGCTTGCCCCTCCCGCGCAGAACAGTCTGAATGGATTGGCTGGGCTCGGCGCATTCGCAGCGACTGATTACCAATTGCCAATTCGCCGTAAAACGGAAATGGTTTTTCAAGCGCCTGCACGGGCCGCCGAGGGCGTCGGCCCCTACGACTGGATTGGACAAACCGCGTATTCGTCCGGGATCGGCATTCCATTCGGTACGTCCCGCAAGGGTCGTCGAGGACGCCGACCCCTACGACGGGGTTCGCCAAAACAGAATTCGTAGGGGCTGGCGTCCTCGACAGCCCGCGCAGAATGCACCAATTCCACCGCCATTCTCCGGCGAATCCGCGCCGCACGGGCGGATATCATCCGCCCGTGCGGCGTCATCTGAATAACAAAAAAAGGGAGGCGAATTCGCAGCTTGTGCGAACTCGCCTTTTTTTATAAAAATTTGCACGGTTTTTTGTGGCGCACGGGTGTCAGCCAAAGCATTACTGAGATGCCGGATGAATTCACGCAGCGTTTTTACTTCGCGGTCAGCGTATCGTAATCAATGTCGCTCTTGTGAAGGTTTTCTTCCTGCTCTATCCGCAGAACGTCGATTTTACTGATCGGCGTCATGGGCAGTTCATCGCGGAACCGAACGTCGACTGCGCCGTCGCGTTCGCCGAGCAGATGGCTCTGGTATTCCAGAATGGTTCGCTTCGCATCATCCTGATCCATCGCGCGATCCTTCAAAACGACAATGGCCGTGGGAATCTTTCCGTTTGCATTATGCCTTGACTTGATACCAACCACGCAGACGTCCTTGATGATCGGGCAGCCTGCGAGGTAGTCCCTGATCATGTCGGGGAACACGTTGTGACCGTCGGGACGAACGAACATGACGCGCTTTCGTCCGATGAGTTTGACGTTGCCGTCCTCGTCGATCTCGGCATAATCTCCGGTTTTGATCCATTTCCGCCCGTCAACCTCGATGATCGTTTCAGCGGTCTCTTTTTCGTTCTTGAAATACCCGATGATGATGGCGGGGGAGGAGATTCTGAGCTCACCGACCTCGTTGTAGGGAAGCTCGTTGCCCGCCTCATCAAAGACGCCGATGATGGTTTCCTGCATCGGGATGCCCAGCCGTCCGACCTTGGTCATGTCGTTGTTCAGGTCGTAGATCGACATGGCGGCGTTTTCTGTCATTCCATAGCCGACGCGCATCATATGGTGGCAGTTATGGTCAGCCAAAAAGCGGTTGACATTCGCTTCCAGAGAGGAAGCGACCTGATCGCCTCCGCAGCCGGCGTTTTTGATGAACGAAAGATCCTTTCCGTCCAGGCGGGAATCATTCATCAGAATCTCAAAATGAGAGGGAATGCCGACAAAATGAGCAGGCTTGTGCTTCAACAGTATCTGGCTGAACTCACTGGGGTCGAATTTCGGGAGCAGCAGGTCTTCCATTCCCAGTGAGAGAGAAAGCTGTATACCGTCCACTAACCCGTAAGCGATGAACGGAGGCATAATATTGGCGAATCGGTCGTTATTTCCGCGCGGAATATCGGCCTTTGCATACTGGATACACGGCGCGTTCAGACTGTTGTTCGACAGCACGGCGCCCTTAGGCTCGCCGGTGGTTCCGCCGGTATAGACAATGGCGGCGGGGTCGTGCGCCGGATCGGCAGACCCTTCGGACGTGCGTTCCGCGTTTGCGGATGCAGCGCCCATTTTGATGAATTGCTTCCATGTCAGCACGTTTGGATCGCTGTGCTTGGAGGGTCTTCCCATCTTTGCAAGAAACAGCGCCTTTTTGATTGGCGGCAGCGATGCGGACACATCGACATCGACCAGCGTCTTTGCGGTGGATTCCGGGAAAACGCTGTACACCTTCTCAAACACACTGTGTAAGGTGACCACAAGCTTCGATTCAGTCATGTTGATGTACTTGGCGATTCGTTCCTTGTTCGTTCGCAGATCTACAAAATTTGCGACGGCGCCCAGCTGGTTCAGCGCATAAAAAAGATAGATCGTTTCGGGAAGCGTGGGCATACAGAACGTAACGTAATCGCCGCGGCCGATTCCGAGTGCGATGAGCGATTTTTTGGCTTCTTCGATCTTCCGGAACATTTCGGAATATTTGATCCGATTGCCATAGAAGTTGATCGCATACGAATTCATGTTGTTTTCGTTGCACCTGCGGATGAACTCGAAGGCGGTCGTGTTGGGAATGGATATCCGCCGTGCTTCCTCGCTGTAATACTTCAGCCACGGCTTATCAATCGACGGATATCCGGTCAGTTTTTTCTCTTCTGGCATTCCTGTTTCCTCCGGTAAACAAAAAGTGCGCAGCCGAAGCCGCGCACGAAAAACGCAAGCTCCGATTGCTGCGACACAACTTCAACACACCCAGAAAGTATGCGAAATAGAGCATGCATTTTTACCAAAGGGAAAAATGCACACTTTCTGGTTGTGTGAACATCACAATATATGAAGTTGTGTCGCACCTTCAGTTTACCATGGTTGGGCGAAAATATCAATTATGAATATAGGGCATGCTGCAAAACACATGCCCGACTCTGTTTTGATGATATGCGGCCAAAACCTTGTCATCCTGAGCGGAGCGCGGCAGCGCGGAGTCGAAGGATCTTGGCATGGCAGCAAAACAGAACGGCCAGTTTCTATCCAACTGCTCTGCCAGGATTCTTCGACTCCACTTCGTTGCGCTCAGAATGACATGTTTTTTCTGCGCGGATCAATTCAAAAGGACTGCTGCAATTTGCAGCAGCCCTTTTTGCTTCTTACGGAATGGAGCGTTGGAGGGAACGAAATCTCCATTCTCCACTCTCCAAGCTTCACTCTTTTATTTTGTTGTTCCGTTGAGCTTTCTCAATACAACCGCCAGCACCCAGATCAGCACGACGAGCCCGCAGGCAATCGCAATGCCGACCGGCCAGCCCCAGAGGAGAAAGCCGTAGAAATCATGCCGATCCGGCCACTCGCCCGGACCCTGAATCAGGATGTTGCCGAGATAGCCCGCGCTGTAGAGCAGCATCGGCACCACCGCCCAGAACGTCTTTCGGAAGGGAAGGATCACATCCCGCTCGAGCGTCACGAAGCAGAGCATGCTCATCACCGGCAGCGCCAGATGATACCAGAAGTTCGTGCCGAGGAACATCCCGCCGTAGCCGAAGACCGGGCCGAGAAAGACCATCACGGTCAGAAACGTGAGCCCCACGGCAGCGGTTCCGGCGAGCTTCCAGGTCCGCAGCTCCTGCGAGGGCGTTTTGCCGAGCAGGAGTACGATGCAGGTTGCGGCGCAGGCCGCGCCGTTGAAGAGATTCGAGAGCGTGGTGAAAAACTTCAGGCTGTAGAGCCCGCCCGCCATGAGGGGGCTGCCCATATCCGTCACCGCGATGAGGATCGAGATCCAGCACCAGAGCGTGATGACGGCGATCAGAAAGTTCACCGCCGCTGCAAAAGCGCGTCGCATCTCAGATCCTCGCCACGCCCGTGCGCCGCGCCGCCTCGGCCACGGCTTTTGCCACGGCGGGGCCGACGCGGGGATCAAACGCCTTCGGGATGATGTAGTCCGCCGAGAGCTCCTCCGGCGCGATGAGACCGGCCAGCGCCTCGGCCGCCGCCATCTTCATCTCCTCGTTGATGTCGCTCGCGCGCACGTCAAACGCGCCGCGGAAAATGCCGGGGAAGGCGAGCACGTTGTTGATCTGGTTGGGATAGTCGCTCCGGCCCGTGGAGACCACCGCCGCGCCGCCGGCCTTCGCCTCGTCGGGGAAGATCTCCGGCGTCGGGTTCGCGCAGGCAAAGACGATCGCGTCCTTCGCCATCGTGGAGACCATCTCCTGCGTCAGCAGGCCGGGTCGGCTCACGCCGATGAACACGTCCGCGCCGGGGAGCACGTCGGCGAGCCTGCCCTGCAGCTTCTGCGGGTTCGTGATCGCGGCCATCTCCTCCTTGATCCAGTTGAGCCCCTCGCGTCCGGCCCAGATCGCGCCCTTCGAGTCGCAAAGCGTCACGTCTTTGAAGCCCGCCGAGAGCAGCAGCTTCGTGATGCTGATCGCCGCCGCGCCCGCGCCGGAGACGACGACGCGCACGGCTTCCTTCTCCTTGCCGACGACCTTCAGCGCGTTCGTGAGCCCGGCGAGCGTGATCACCGCCGTGCCGTGCTGGTCGTCGTGGAAAATCGGAATGTCGCACAGCTCCTTGAGCTTGCGCTCGATCTCGAAGCAGCGGGGCGCCGCGATGTCCTCGAGATTCACGCCGCCGAAGCTGCCCGAGAGCAGATACACCGTGCGAACGAACTCGTCCACGTCCTTCGTCTTGATGCAGAGGGGGAAAGCGTCCACGTCCGCGAAGGACTTAAAGAGCACGCACTTTCCCTCCATCACGGGCATGCCCGCCTCGGGGCCGATATCGCCGAGCCCCAGCACGGCGGAGCCGTCCGTGATCACGGCGCAGAGATTGTGCCGCCGCGTGAGCGTGTAGCTCTTTTCGGGGTCCTTCTGGATCTCGAGACACGGCGCCGCCACACCGGGCGTGTAGGCGAGGGAGAGATCCTCCTTCGTCTGCACCGGCACCTTCGATACCACTTCGATCTTGCCCTGCCACTCGCCGTGCAGGCGCAGGGATTCCTTTGCATAGTCCATCTTTTTGTCCTTTCTCAGAGGGGCTTTACCATGTTCTCCGGCTTCACCCACGCGTCAAATTCTTCCTCCGTCACGAGCGCGAGCGCTTTTGCCGCCTCGCGCAGGGTCAGACCGTTCCTGTGCGCGTATTTTGCGATCTTCGCGGCGTTTTCATAGCCGATGTGCACGTTCAGCGCCGTCACGAGCATGAGCGAGTCGCGCAGATGCCGGTCGATCACGCTGCGGTTGGCCTCGATGCCGGCCGCGCAGTTGCGGTTGAAGGAGTCCATCGCGTCGGCAAGCAGGCGTGCCGACTGCAGGAAGTTATAGAGGATCACGGGCATATACACGTTCAGCTCAAAGTTGCCCTGCGAGGCGGCAAAGCCGATGGCCGCATCGTTTCCCATCACCTGCACGGCCACCATCGTGAGAGCCTCGCACTGCGTGGGGTTCACCTTGCCCGGCATGATCGAGGAGCCCGGCTCGTTCTCCGGGATGCGCAGCTCGCCCAGCCCGCAGCGGGGGCCGGAGGCGAGGAAGCGCACGTCGTTTGCGATCTTCATCAGATCCGCCGCGAGCGCCTTGAGAGCGCCGTGCGCGAAGGCCACGGCGTCCTTGCTCGTGAGCGCGTGGAACTTGTTCGGCGCGGTGACGAAGTCCTGCCCCAGCAGCTCGCTGAGCTCCTTTGCCACCTCCTCGCCGAAGGCGGCGGGGGCGTTCAGCCCGGTGCCGACGGCGGTGCCGCCGAGGGCGAGCTCCGAGAGCCCGGGCAGCGCCGCGAGCAGGTAGTCCGCCGCGTGATCGAGCATGCTCGCCCAGCCGGAGATCTCCTGCCCGAGCGTCAGCGGCGTCGCATCCTGCAGGTGCGTCCTGCCGATCTTCACCACGTCGGCGTTCTCCTCGCTCAGCTTCCGGAAGGTCTCCTCCAGCCGCCAGAGTGCGGGGAGCACCCACTCCTTGATCGCAATCGTCGCCGCAATGTGCATGGCGGCGGGGTAGACGTCGTTCGAGCTCTGCGAGCGGTTCACATGGTCGTTCGGGTGCACGAGCGGCTCGCCCAGAATCTCGTTTGCCCGGTGGGCGACGACCTCGTTCACGTTCATGTTCGTCTGCGTGCCGCTGCCCGTCTGCCACACGGCGAGCGGGAACTGCTCATCCCATCGTCCGGCGCGGATCTCCCGGCAGGCCTCGCGGATGGCGCCGGCGCGCTTTGCGTCGACGGTGCCGAGCCGTTCGTTCACGCTCGCGGCGGCCTCCTTCACGGCGGCGAGCGCGTAGATTACCGGCAGCGGCATCTTCTCCGAGCCGATGCGGAAATTTTCAAAGCTGCGCTGCGTCTGCGCGCCCCAGAGCTTGTCCGCCTCCACGGCGATCTCGCCCATCGTGTCATGCTCCATGCGATATTCCATATCCCGAACCTCATTTCTGTCTGAAATACGATGGTATTATACCGCCGGCGCCCATACGGCGCAAGCAAAAAATCCGCCCCGGCAGGTCTCAGACTGCCGGAGCGGGAATGTCATGGCTTGATGCGGATGAAAAGCAGCTCGTCGCCGTCGCCCTCAATGGCGTAGCGATAGGTGTTCAGCGGAATTTCGGAGCCGTCGTCCAGCACGAGCATGGCGCCGTCATAGTCAAAGCGCATCTCGTTTTTGAAAAACCAGCTGTTTTCGAGCACGATGGTCACCATGCTGCTGTTGTTTTTCACCACAGTGGCTTCCCAGGGAATCTCCATGATCTTGTTGGTGGGGAAGTAGTGCTGCCAAATTCGCACACTCTTTACGCGCATCAGCTCCCGAATGGCTGCGCGATTGCCGAACAGACCCATATGCAAAACGCCTCGTTTCTTTCTGGTTTGGATCGGTCATATTTTAAGGGAAAGAATGGAAAAAGTCAAACAAAAAACAGCTCCGGCAGATGCCGGAGCTGCGATGCTTCCGCGTTATTCCGCGTGCGCGAACGTTTCGCGCAGATCCTGCAGCGAGCCGTCGTTGTTGATGCGCACGAGCTGGAGCGCGCCGGCCTCGTCAAAGGCGGCCTGATACATCTCCAGAATGCCCTGACTGTCCATTGCGAGCGTCAGGTATTCGCCCTGAATGGCATATTCAAAGGTGTCGGACCAGTCGGGGTACTGCACCGAGCCGGTGCCGTCCTCGTTGAAGACGTAGGTGCGGGTGATCTCCACCTCGGCGGGCTTGTAGTCCTCGGCGTCCTCGCCCTTGACCTCGGCCTTGTCGAGCGTCCAGGTGCCGAGCAGCGCCTCGGCGGCCTCGGCGTCCTTGCCGGTCTGGATGCCGCTGGAAATGTCCGTGTCGGAAAACGGGGCGGGGGAGGCGCTCTCCGGAGGCATGCTCTCCTCCGGCACGGAATTGCCCGCGCAGCCGGCAAACAGCAGCGCGCTGATCAGAAAGGCGGCGGTGGTGGTAAACTTAAAATTCAATTTCATCTGGCGATGCTCCTCTCCGGAGACCTGAAAAACAAGTCTGTTTGGGAATGGCAATCTCTGCCTGAATTGGTTGCATAGTTATGTGTTTGCATCATATCATGGCGACAGAAAAATGTCAACAACATAAAGATTATTTCACAATATTATGGTAACTAATTGATTTTATCAGCCATTTTTCGGGTTGAATGTCCGCCAAAAATGTCTGAAATTCGATTCAAAACGAAAGTTGTTAAGAAAATATTTCATGCAAATTCGGCGCCTGCAGAGGCGAAATTATGTAACCTTACTCGTTATCGAATCCCCCTCTCTTGTGTTTTTATCCGAAATGTGGTATTTTTAAGAATATTCGGGGCAGGACCCCGCCGGGAGGCGTTGTTATGGCATTCAAACGGAAGATTCAGTCAGAGCCCACGATCCTCGAGCACTTCAAGGGCGGCGAGGGCTGCGTGCAGAAGTGGGATATCCTGAAGGCGGACGAGATGTACGGCAAGGGCCGCGTCTGTTCGCTCATGGCGCTCGAGCCCGGCCATGAGGTCGGCCGCCACCGCCACGAGGGCGACGGCGAGGTGTTTTACATTCTCTCCGGCAAGGGCAAATACCTGCTCGACGGCGAGCTCGTCGAGGTCGAGCCGGGCGACGTTCTGTTCGTCGACGAC
>JBGUHV010000047.1:0-4267 GCA_045112425.1 Oscillospiraceae bacterium | reverse complement strand
TATAGGCCAGCGGGGCGACCTCGATGTTGCCGCGCTCAAGATATTTCTGATACGTCTCGGCGCCAAGCATCTCGAAGAGCGCGTCATAGAGCGGGCGGAGATAGGGGTCGACCTTGCTCTGCAGATCGCCGGGCAGGAAGCCCAGCCGCTCCCCCGCCTCGACGGCGGGGCGCGTGAGGATGATGCGGTTGACCTTCTCGGCGCGGAAGGCGGCGACCGCCTCGGCCACGGCGAGATAGGTCTTGCCCGTGCCGGCGGGGCCGATGCCGAGGGTGATGGTGTTGCGCTCAATCGCATCGAGATAATTGCGCTGGCCGATGGTCTTGGCCTTGATGGGCTTGCCCTTGGCCGTGATGCACACGACGTCGCCGGCGAGCTCGCCGATCTTCTGCTCGCGCCCCTCCCGGACGAGCTGGAAGAGATAGCGCACGTTCTGCTCGGTGATCTCCTCGCCCTTGGCGGCGAGCTGCAGGAGACCATTGAGCGCCTTCTGCGCCTCCATGACGGCCTCCGGCTCGCCGGTGATGTGAATTTTTGCGTCGCGGTCCGTGACGTGGACGCCGTACTCCGACTCGATGAGGCGGAGGTTCTGGTCAAACGACCCGAAGACGCTGATGACGTCCTCGATGCGGTCAACCTGTATCGTCTGTTCGATCATGCGCGGGTTTCCTCTCTGTTGTGATTTCCTGCTCGCATTCGGCGCGGAGCGTGAGGAGGAAGGCGTCCTCCGTCTCGCCGGGCGTGAAGTAGAGATCCATGATCTCGCCGTCCGAGCCGATGCGCTCGAGCAGCAGGCGGCGGAGCGCCCGCTCCATCACGGCGCGGGCCTCTGGCGCAGTGCGTGCGCGGGGCGTTTCGGTGACCGGCTGCCGCGTCTCGCAGACGATGGAAACGGGCAGACGGAACACGCCCGGCACGGCGCATACCATTTCATGATACATTATATCACAATCCGCACCCGGAATTCCACTGCTTTGTCCAAAATTGAGGCGGTTTTTCCCGAAAATGAGCGCATAGCGGCGGCTGGGCCTGCCGATGGGCGAGCGGATCAGCGCGGTTTTGGGCAGGGCGGCGGTGAGCTCCCAGTCTGTGCGGGCGCGAACCGAGCCGAGCGCGTGCGCCGAGCAAAGGCCGCCGAGGCGGTCGGTGACGAGGCCGGAGATCAGCGTCTGCCCCGGCTCGGCGCAGTCGCCGCGCTGCGCCTCCGGCTGCCCCTGCAGGACGGTCATGCGCACGATGACGCCGCCGCGCGCGGCGACGAGATCGACGGACTCGTCGTTGTCGATCACCTCGGGAGCGGGCTCTGCCTCATAGACGATCACGTCGGCGCGGCTGCCGCGGATCTGAAACGAGACCCACTCGAGCTGCGGCAGGCGGTAAATGAGCTCGCTCTGCAGCGCCTGACTCTGCATCCAGAGCCAGCATTTGCCGCAGGAGAAGCCGCATTCTTCCAGCGCGCGGAGGATCTCGCCGGTCGGAACGATCTCATTGCCGGTGACGCGGATCTCCCAGATGAACGCGGAGGAAAAGAGCACGAGCGCCGAGACGAGCGCAAGCAGAATCAGAACGAAGCGGCGCCGGCGCGCAAGGCGTTTTACGCGCGGCATCCCTCTCGGCGCGCCGTGCTCCACCTCCCCGCCGCATGTCTCGGCGATGGCCTGAAAGCGCGCAAGCTGTGGCGCGGGGATGACGGCGGTGAGCGTGCAGCGATCCGGGCACGCCGCCTCCCAGACCGGAACGCCCTCGCGCGCGCAGAGATTCAAAACCCGCTCCGGCACAGCGCACCGCACCCGGACACGCACGGTGCCGGAGAGGAAACGAAACCAGTTTTTCAATCGACGAACTCCAATCCAGAAATCTCCCCCGCGATCAGTACCGCTTCCTTGTCCATAGCGACGAGGCGGAGGCTTTGCCCGGTGAGGCGGAGGCTGCCGCGCTGCAGGGCGAGCTCGATGACGTCGCTGCCGTAGCGCGTGAGACCGCGGTGCTGCTCCACGAGCAGCTGCCGGTTCCCCGTGAGCGTGAGCCGCGGCAGACCATGCAGCCCGAAGGCCGGGATCTCCAGCCGCTCCGCCGCCAGATCAATGACATCCGTGACGCCGCGCACAAAACCACCTCCGGGGCAAGCATATGAGCGAAAAAGAGAAGATAGAATGAGGGTGGAGTTTGGACGGTAAAGTGTGGAGTTTGGAGTGTGGAGTGTGGAGTTTAAAGTTCGATTGAAGCAATCTGTTCCTCTTTTCTTTGCATGCGCCGCAATGGTGCTGCTGGTTTTCTGCCCGGCGGAGGCGGCGTCCTCTGCGCACGACGGGCTGAAGCTCTGCGCCGAAATGCTGATTCCTTCCCTGCTGCCGTTCTTCGTGGTGTCCGGACTGCTGCGCGCCTGGGGCTTGCCGGGCGTGCTGGGGCGGCTGCTCGAGCCGGCGGCGGCGCGGATCTGGGGCGTGGACGGCGCGTGCGTCTCGGCGTTTCTGCTCGGGATTCTCGGCGGCTACCCGCTTGGCGCCGCAACGATTGGGCAGATGAGAGCGGACGGCGCGATCACGCGCGAGGAGGGCGAGCGGGCGCTCGCCTTCTGCAGCAACACGGGGCCGGCGTTTTGCCTCGGCGCCGCGGGCATGGGCGTGTTTCACTCGCAGCGCGCGGGGCTTTCGCTGTATGCGGCGCATGTGCTCGCGGCGGTGCTGGTCGGGGTGCTGGTCTCAAAGCGCTCTCGCACGGTCTCGCCGCGCGAGCGGAGCTATATTGCCGCCGCGAGCGTGTCGCAGGCGCTGCCGGAGGCGGTGCAGCAGGCGGCGCAGGCGCTGCTCTCGGTCTGCGCCTTCGTGGTGCTGTTCTCGGCGGCGACGGGGCTTTTGACGCACATCGGCTATCTTCCGGCGCTCGCGGGGCGGCTCGCGGCAGACGCCGGGATGGAGCTCACGGCGGCGCGGGCGCTCTTTACGGGGCTGCTGGAGATCGGCGGCGGGCTCGGTCAGATGCGCGGTCTCGCGCCGACGGGCGGCAATCTCGCGCTTTGCGCGTTTCTGCTGAGCTTCGGCGGAATCGCGGTCTGGGGGCAGACGCTCGGCGTGATCGCCGGGAGCGATCTCACGGGGCGCTGCTACCTGCCGGGGAAGCTGCTGCAGGGCGTGATCGCGGCGATCCTGATCGGATTGATGGGACATTAAATTGTATTTCATGTTGTATTCAGGAGCCGGATGTGGTAAAATGACCGATGATTGCAAAGTCAAAGGAAGGTTATTCGCATGGAAGAAACTGCAAAGAAAAAAGTCATGCTCTCGGGCATTCAGCCCTCCGGGGATCTGACGCTGGGCTCCTATCTCGGCGCGATCAAGAACTGGCAGGAGCGCGCCGAGGAATTCGACTGCTATTACTTTATGGCCGATCTGCACTCGATCACGGTGCGGCAGGTTCCGGCGGATCTGCGGCGGCGGACGATGGAGCAGCTCGCGCAATACATCGCCTGCGGGCTCGACCCGGAGAAGAACACACTGTTTGTGCAGAGCCATGTGCCCGCACACACGCAGCTCGGCTGGGTGCTCGACTGCTACACCATGTTCGGCGAGCTGAGCCGCATGACCCAGTTTAAGGACAAGAGCCAGAAGAACGCGGAGAACATCAACGCCGGTCTCTTCACCTACCCGGCGCTGATGGCGGCGGACATCCTGCTCTATCAGCCGGACTATGTGCCTGTCGGCGACGATCAGAAGCAGCATGTGGAGCTCTGCCGCGACGTAGCCGAGCGCTTCAACGGCGTTTACGGCGACGTGTTCAAGATCCCGGAGCCCTATATCCCGAAGATCGGCGCGCGCATTATGAGTCTCACGACGCCGACGAGCAAAATGTCCAAGTCTGACCGCGACCAGAACGGCTGCGTCTATCTGATGGAGAAGCCCGAGGATATCGCCCGCAAGTTCAAAAAGGCCGTGACCGACTCCGACTCCGAGCGCTGCGTGCGCTATGCGCCGCAGGAAAAGCCGGGCGTGGCAAACCTCATGAGCATCTATTCCGCCTGCACGGGCAAGACCTACGAGGAGATCGAGCGCGAGTTCGACGGACTCGGCTACGGCGCGTTCAAGCCCGCCGTGGGCGAGGCGGTGATCGAGACGCTGCGGCCCATCCGCGAGGAGGCGCAGCGGCTGATGAAGGACAAGGCCTATCTCGAGGGCGTCTACCGCGAAGGCGCGGAGAAGGCCGAGCGCATCGCAAACAAGACCCTGCGCAAGGTCTACAAGAAGGTCGGCTTCGTCGCCAGATTCTAAAA
>JBGUHV010000046.1:0-21520 GCA_045112425.1 Oscillospiraceae bacterium | reverse complement strand
GAGTTTTTCCACCGCGCATGTCGCTGGAAAAACGATTTGAAATTGATTCGCGGCAAAGCCGCGAA
Source organism: Oscillospiraceae bacterium (assembly GCA_045112425.1). Lineage (GTDB taxonomy): Bacteria > Bacillota > Clostridia > Oscillospirales > Oscillospiraceae > CAG-103. The sequence goes on along the minus strand of JBGUHV010000046.1, from coordinate 21,455 downwards.
CTCTGCGAGGCCTCATTCCTTTTTCTTCTTGCTGATTGATGATGTTTATGTTATTCTGAGGCAAATTGTGACACATGAGGAGGTTCTCCATATGAGACTGGCAGTTCCCTATGAGCCGGAAACCGAAACCGTGGCGGAGCACTTCGGCCACGCGAAGTGGATGAAGATCTACAATGAGGAGGGCACGGTGGTGTTCACCGACGTGGTGGAATCCCCCGCCAACGGGCACGACGGCGTGTGCAGATTCCTCAAGGAGCTGGGCGTGGAGGTCGTGCTGTGCAGCGGTCTCGGCGAGGAGGCGCGCGACGCGCTCTTTGAGCACAGCATCGCCGTGCTCGCAGGGCTCAGCGGAAAGGCGGACGATCTCGTGATCGCAATGCTGGAAAACCGCCTGCGCTACAGCTCGGCGGAGGCGACCTGTCACCATGAGGGCGGCTGCTCCTGCGGCTGCAGCTGCGGCGAGGACGGATGCGGCGACGGCTGCGGCGATGGCTGCGGCTGCGGCGGCTGATCGAATCTGCTCCGCGCCCTCAACATTCTTTCCAGCCTGAACCCGCTGCGTTGGGCTTCAGTCTGGTTTTTATCGTCAAAGATGAAAAGGCTCACGGCAATAGGCCGTGAGCCTTTTGCTTGAATGCTTACTGCGCGCGATAGAGGAACGTGACGATCTGGGCACGCGTGCAGTCGCCGCCGGGCACGAAGGTCGTGTCGGTCATGCCGTTGGTGATCTCCTCCGCCACCGCCCAGAGGACGGCGTCGGTGTACCACTGGCCGGCGGGCACGTCGCTGAACGGATTGACAGCGCCCTCAGGAGCCGCGCCCTTGCAGGCACGGAAAAGGAACGTGACGATCTGAGCGCGCGTGCAGTTGGCCTTCGGGGAGAAGGTCGTCTCGCTCGTGCCGTTCGTGACGCCGGTTTCCACCGCCCAGAGGACGGCGTTGTAGTAGTAATCGGACTCCTTCACGTCGGAGAAGGGGTTCTTGGCCGTGGTGACCTCGGGCTCGCCTGCGGCACGGTAGAGGAACGTGACGGCCTCGGCACGGGTGCAGACGCCCTTGGGATCGAAGTGTGTTTCGTCCTTGCCGTTGGTGATCTTCTGCACAACCGCCCAGTCGATGGGAGCGTGGCTCCAGCTGTCGGCACTGCGGTCAACGTCGACGAACTGCTTGCTCGGGCAGTTGTCGCCGCCGTCGCAGTCAGGCGTGGTGGGCTGCGTCGGCGCAGTCGGCTCCGTGGGCTTGGTGGGCGTGGTGGGCTGTGTCGGCTCGGTCGGCTCCGTGGGCGTGGTGGACTGCGTCGGCACAGTCGGCGTGGTGGGCGTAGTGGGCGCCGCCGTCGGATAGGGCTTGTCGGTCAGCTCGCCGGCGAAGAGCGTGTTGCTGATGAAGGCGAACTCATCGCGCTGATGGAGCTTCTGCGTGAGGGTGTTGGCAAAGAGCGTGACGTTCACCTCGTTGCCGTTCTTATCCGGGCCCTGATAGGCGAAGGCCTGAATGCCGCTGAGGAAGGCGGACACGTCGCCGCGGAGGAAGCCCTCGAGAGGCTCCTTCGAGCCGTCGCGCTGGACGAGCACCTTGGCGCCCTCGGGCACGGCGGTGAAGTAGGCGGTGCCGTAGCCATAGAGCACATCGTCGCCCTGGGCGATGTAGCTGGCGTTGGTGAGGTTCTCCTCGGGATACACCACATAGCCGAGGCAGTCCATGCCGCTCACTCTGGCGGTGGAGACGCCGTCGAGCAGGCTGCGGCTCACGGAGCCGGCGGCGCTGGTGGTGTAGCCGATGTAGGTCGCGCCGGACTGCACGGCGGCGAGCGCGCCGGCGTCCAGAGCGGAGGAGCCGACCACGGCGTCGGCCTCGGCGGCGTTCAGCGTGGTGTCAAAGCTCAGGATGTCCATGGCCCAGCGGTCATAGTTGAAGCCGCCGGAGCTCCAGTTGATGTAGTTCTGGTTCACATAGCCGTAGGAGGCGGGCGCCATCTTGGCGGCGGCGCCGGCGATATAAACCACGGGAGACTTGCCGATGATAAAGGCGGTGATCTCCTCACCCCCGACGCCGGTGCCCGTGAGGACATAGTCGACGCTGACGGACTGCCAGTCGGCCCAGGAGACGATGAAGTCGCCCTTATGGTCGCCCTCGGTGATCATGCCGACGGTCTTGCCGCCCTTGAGCAGGGCGTTCACGGCGCAGACGGCGTCCTCGGAGGCGTTGGAAATGATGACGTCGCCGTTTTCTTCGCCGCAGAACTGGCTCTTGGCGTTCTCGGCGAGCCAGGCGAGGGCGGCGTCATAATCGAGCGTCGTGCCGACGGCGGCGGCGACGGCCTTGTAATCGGCGGGCTTGGTGACGACGATCTCGTCGAAGCCGCGCGTGTAGTTGAAGGCGGTGATGCCCTCGGAATAGAGGGTGGTCCAGCCGGTGATGACCGTGCCGTCATAGAGCGCGCCGTTGGCGACGCTGCGCTTGGCCTGATACATGCTGACCACGGCCGTGCCGGCGGGATAGGTCACATCGCCGACGGTGACGTCGGACTTCGTGAGGGAGACCTTGACGTCGTTTCTCGTGAGCCACTCGACCATGTCATAGGCCGCCTGCAGGTTGACCTGATTGGCCGCATCCAGCGGGATGAGGTACGCCTCGGGGAAGAACTGGCCGTTCTCGCCCTCGCCGTCATAGGCCGGACGGAAGACGTCCGCCTCGGCGCCGACGACGTCGTGCTCATCGGTGAACCACGGGCCGACGGAGGCGTCGGAATTGAGGTTGTTTAAGCCGCGCTGATAGATCTTCACCTGATCGGTGAGGTAGGAGATCTTCTCGGCTGCGACATAGTCAGACAGGCCGAGCATGCCGTAGGTCGCGGCGGTGCGGGCGGACTCGGAGTAAGCCGGGAGCTCGACCGTGTAGGCCACGCAGCCCTGCAGCATGGCAAACTGCGGGGTGTAGCTGGTGGACATGTCATCCCACGGATCGGCCCACCAGGCGTTGCCGTCGTCGTCACTGTAGAGATAGTCTCTCTCGGGAATGACGTAGGACTGGTAATCGGGGTTGTTCGCAACGGCAGCCGCGCCGAAGGCCTCGCCGCCGGTCATGAGGTGGTTGGCCAGCAGGTCATACTCCACGTTCGGCTCGTGGGGCGGATCGCAGGGCTCCACCTGGAAGCCGGTGACCTGTCCGTGCAGCTCCACGTGCGTGACGGGGTTGAACGTGCCGATGAAGTGCTGCATGTTCTGGGTCTCCTTGGTGACCTGGAAGGAGTTGTCGCGGTTCAGGTCGAAGCCGTTGGAGCTCTCACGCGTGATGTAAAGTCTGCCCTCGACGTTCTGCTCGGGCACGAGGAGGAAGAAGACGTCATCGAGCAGCTCATCGACCGTGACGGTGACGTTCTCGCTCTCATAGTAGCTGTCGAAATCGGCGACCTTGCCGGACTTCTGGCTGTTGTCGTTCGGCCAGATGGCGCCGAGGAAGGAGGTCTTGTCCTCGATGAGGCTGCTCAGGTGCAGACCCTGCGCGGCGCGCTGCGCCTCCACCTTGGCCTCGCCCGCCTCGGTGAGCGCGGTGAGCTTGGTGTAGTCAATGCTCTCCTGCTCGACGAGGAGCTTGGCAAACTCCATGATGCCGTCGACGGCGGAGATCTCATTGGAGTGGATGTTGGAATAGAGCACGGGAACCTTGAGGTTCTTATACTTGCCGGCCTTCAGATCGGTGAGCGTCTGCGCGCTCTTGGTCTCGGCCTTGTTGCAGAAGGCGAGCCAGTCGGAGACGGCCTTGCTGTCCTTGGCGACGATCAGATAGGGCATGTTGTAGCCGGCGGTGGAGGTGCCCATAGAGCCCTCCATGACGTAGGGCTTCGCGGTGGAGGCGTCATCGTCGCCCTCGGCGGCGAGCGCCGTGATCTCCGCATAGACCTCCCACATGGTGTGGAAGCTCTCATAGGGCTTTACGACGACGTTGTCCTTCACGGCGAGCGTGACGTTATCGGCCATGCCGGTGAGCGTGAAGGAGCCGGCGATGTCCATGTAGGCGCCGCCCTCGCCGTGGATGAGGCTGTTGTTGCCGCTGGAGGTGGCGGCCTGCGTCTCGATGGTGAGAATCAGGTTCTGCCCGTCGAGCGCGGTCGACACGCTCTTGACCTTGAACGCGCCGCGGCCGGAATAGGTGAGCTGATTGAGCGCGATCGACTGCACCTCGTTCGGGAAGAGGGCCGTTTCGCCGTTGACGGGATGGATCTCGCCCGCGTTGGCGTAGGTCTCGTTTCGCGTCAGCGTCCAGGTGATCGCATCGGCGGCGTTATACGCGCCGACCTGCGCCTTGGACAGCGGGAATGTGATCTGAATGCTCTCAGAGGAGTCCATCGAAATGAGCGTGGGCTCCGCCGCGTCGAGCGCGGTGGCCGGGGCTTCCACCTGGGCATCCGCTGCGTAAACGCCGATGCTCATGAGCATCGCCATCAGCAGGATCAGGGCCAGAAGCCGGCTCGCTTTTTGGGTCTTATGCATAAAACATGCCCCTTCCTTGAATAAAATACAATCACAGTAAAGCACGGTTTCCTGAAAAAGTCAATTGTAACCACCTGCTTTGGTTGTAATTTCAGCGTTTTCCTTGTTCTGGGAGTAAAATCCGAAATTTGTTTGTGCATATTTATGCATATTGTAGCACGCATAAATATGCGGGTATTTACAAAAGCGGTGAATTTGAGTATAATATTTGGGCATTACATTTAATATAAGGTGTGAAAATCGATGCTGATCGAATTTGAAGATTATAAGAACAAGCTCAACGCTCTGCTGCCGAAGCTGGAGGCGCTGGGCGAATCGCTGCAGCTGGACGACGCGCGCAACGAGGTCGAAAAGCTGGAGGAGGAGAGCGCGCAGGAGGGCTTCTGGAACGACACGGAGAACAGCCAGAAGGTGCAAAAGCGCATCAGCGCGCTGAAAAACAAGATTGAGAAATACGAAAAGCTCCGCTCCGGCTGGGATGACATGATGACCATCTGCGAGATGGCCATTGAGGAGGACGACGGCTCCATGCTGCCCGAGCTGCAGAGTGAATACGCCGCCTTTGAGGAAAAGCTCGAGACGATGCGCCTGCAGACGCTGCTGACGGGAGAATACGACGCGAACAACGCCATTCTCACCTTCCACGCCGGCGCGGGCGGCACCGAGGCGCAGGACTGGACGCAGATGCTCTACCGCATGTACAACATGTGGGCCGAGCAGCACGGCTACACCTGCAAGGTGCTCGATTATCTCGACGGCGACGAGGCCGGCATCAAGAGCGCAACGCTCGCCATCGAGGGCGAGAACGCCTACGGCTTTCTCAAGAGTGAAAACGGCGTGCACCGTCTCGTGCGCGTGAGTCCGTTTGACGCCAACGCCCGCCGCCAGACGAGCTTTGCCGCCGTGGAGGTCATGCCCGAGATCACGGAGGACAGCGAGATCGAGCTGCGCGACGAGGACATCAAGATGGACGTCTACCGCTCCTCCGGCGCGGGCGGTCAGAAGGTCAACAAGACCTCCTCCGCCGTGCGTCTGACGCACATTCCGACCGGCATCGTCGTGGCGAGCCAGGTGGAGCGCAGCCACTTCCAGAACCTTGAGAACTGCAAGAACATGCTCCGCGCCCGTCTCGCCGAGATCAAGGAGCGCGAGCATCTGGAGAAGATTTCCGACATTAAGGGCGTGCAGATGAAGATCGAATGGGGCAGCCAGATCCGCTCCTATGTGTTCATGCCCTACACGCTCGTGAAGGACACGCGCACCGGCTTTGAAAACGGCAACGTGCAGTCCGTCATGGACGGCAATCTGGACGGGTTTATCAACGCGTACCTGAGCATGCAGTCAAAATAATCAAAAAAGCGCCTGTTTGACAGGCGCTTTTTTGAAAACTCGCGCTCCATCGCCCGGGGCTTTGCCCCGGTTGGTCGGCGCGAGGGCTCGCATCAGCTTCGCCTTAGGGAGATTTTTCGCCGCGCATGTCGCCGAAAAATCAATTTGAATGGATTCGCGGCTTTGCCGCGAACTCTGTGAGACAATTGGAGGGTAATATGGATAATTTGAGAGAGGTTCAGATCGGTTCGGATCTGATTTATGAGGGCGTTATTCTCGACTTTTACCGCGACACGGTGCGGCTGCCGAACGGGCACAGCGCGACGCGCGAGCTCGTGCGGCACAACGGCGCAGTGGCCATCGTGCCGCTCACGGACAACGGGCGCGTGATCGTGGAGGATCAGTACCGCTATCCGCACGACGGCGTGATCGTGGAGATCCCTGCGGGCAAGCTCGACGGGCCGGACGAGGATCCCGAGGAGGCCGCAAGGCGCGAGCTGCGGGAGGAGACGGGCTTCACCTGCGCCGAGCTCATTCCGATGGGCCCCTTCTACCCCACCGCCGCCTATTCGAGCGAGACGATCTGGCTCTATCTTGCGAAGGGTCTCAAGGCCGGAGAGCAGAAGCTGGATGCGGACGAATTTCTCGCCGTGCGCGCCGTGCCGCTCGAGGAGCTGGTGCGGGACGTGCTGGACGGAAAGGTACCGGACGGAAAAACGCAGGCCGCGATCATGCGGGTTTGGGCGATGGAGAAGCGGTTTTAAGAGAAATCTTCTCCTTCGGTATTTCAGTTGTTCTGAGGATATATTGTAAAATAACGAACGGATGATGAAATGATGAATGAAAAAGGAACCCTGAAGTATTGCTCCATAGACTTTTTTAAAAGAACCTCCATCATAAGAGTTGCTTTCATTCTGGTTCTTCTGATTGTGCTGTGGATTCTGTCGAAGCAACGCACGATCTCTTTGCTTCTGTTGCTCATAGCGCTGGTCACCTTGCCTGCGGTCTTCTTTACTGCAGTGTATCTCCGGTTAAAGAAAGTGTTTGAGACGATTCTGATCTCCGAAGAGCAAATCAGAATCTGCATGCCGGGGAAAATGCCGATTGACATTCCCTGGTCAGAGTCCGTCTGCATAGATACATACCCCCTTGTTGGCAAGATGTTGCGGCAAATGGAATTTGATGAAAGAAATTGGCGCGAATTGATCCTGTCGAATGAGAAGATTTCATCGGGATTTCAGGTAGATTCTTTCCTGCACTTCTCCCCGGAGAAGTACACCGATACAGGAAGTTGGCGCGTCTCGCTCGGCAGAGGCAGCAAAAAGTGGTGCCAAAAGCAGATCGCGGCCATTGAGGAGATCAAGCAGCGTGCGCTGGCAGTCTCCGGCAGCCGCGAAGATGCTATGGAACAATGATCAATAAAAATGCAGCTCGAATTCGCCCGGGAACGGCAATGAGATCGGCGGATTCTGCATGGGACGTCGAGGACGCCGTCCCCTACGAAATCAACACAGTTCAAAGCAAAAGGCGGCTCGATGAGCCGCCTTTTTTGTGCGCAGGTTTGGTGAGAATGCGGGTCGCCGGGGTCGTCGGCACCTGCAGTGAGGAAAGCCTCCCTTGTGCAAAGGGAGGTGGCCGAGCGCAGCGAGGTCGGAGGGATTGCTCTGCCAGTCTCATTTGATTTCCAATGTAATTGGCTGATCCATGTTCCGGCAACCATCATCCAGTCACATTGCCATTTATCGCAGTGCAGTGCAGCGATCCCTCAGTCGCCTTGCGGCGCCAGCTCCCTTTGCGCAAGGGAGCCTTTGGCCGCGGAAGATCAGGCCTGCTCTGCCGGCGGGATGATGATGGCGGCGATGAGGTAGGCGATGACGCCGGAGCCGCCGAGGAGGCAGAAGAAGACCAGCAGCAGGCGGACGAGAACCGAGTCGATCCCGAAGTATTCCGCGATGCCGCCGCAGACGCCGCAGACGGTTTTATCCGTCGCGCTGCGGCGCAGCTTTTTTTCTCCGACCATGCGCACATAGGGCTCCTCCGTCGGTCTCGACGGGATGACGAGCGCGGAGATGAGATAGGCCACCAGACCGGTGCCGAGGCAGAGGCAGAATACGGCGACAAAAAGGCGGATGATCGTGCTGTCAATGCCGAAATACTCCGCGACGCCGCCGCAGACGCCGAAGAGCATGCAGTCGTCCTTGCTTTTATAAAGTCTCTTTCGTTCCATGTTCATATCCCCTTTCGCGGATTTGGAGCTTCATGGATATATTGACGATAATACTTCTATTTTGTTGCAGTGCCAAGATCCTTCGACTGCGCGCTGACGCGCTCCGCTCAGGATGACAGAAAAAGCGAGCCCGCAAAGGGCTCGCTTTTGATTCAGTAGGCTTCGATTTCCTTGATGTTGTACTCGTTACCGGTGAGGAGGTAGGTGCGCTCGCTCTTGCAGTGCGGGCAGATCTTGGCGTACTTCATGGTGGGGTAGGTCTGGCCGCAGTTTTCGCAGTAGGTGACGGCCTCGAGCTTCTCGATCTTGAGCTCCGCCTCCTGCAGGGCGGGTACGCGCTTTTTGCACGCCCACTTCCAGCAGTCCACGAGATACTCCGGGATGATGCCGCTGACCTCGCCGACCTCGAGCGTGACGCTGCCGACTTTTTCAAGCTCATGCTCCTGGACGAGTTCCTCAACGCGGTCGAGAACATAGAAAACGGTTCCAAGCTCGTGCATGGATTTTTCTCCTTTGTGAGTGATTTTGCCTTATTCTAACACACATGGTGTCGTTTTTCAACTGCTTACAGGTCTTCTCCGAAGGATTTCTGAAGCAGCTGCATCAGGGCGCGGGCGCCGTCGCGCGTGAGCATGACGCTGCAGACCTCGTCGACGGTCTTTTCGGGCATGTCGATGAGGCCCTTCTGCTGGGGCGTGTAGTTGTGCTTCATGTACATGTGGTAAAAGCTCAGCGAGCACTCGCTGTGGTTCTCGTTCGTGGAGAGATTAAAGACGTTGGCAAACTGCGGCTTCATGGCATTTCCTCCGTAAGATGATTTCTGTCTGCATTAAACCGCAAAAACGACAAAATGTCAACGAATTGCCGGACATTTCCTTGCGGTATGGGTAGAAATACGATATAATTACAGTAATCTGTATGAAAACGAGGTGGTTCCATGAGGGATCTGAAGCACCTGATTACTCTGGAGAAAATACTGGAGAGCGCGCACAACGAGCTGGTGCAGCAGGCGGTGGCGGACGGCAGGCACGCCCTCGGCTACACCTGCTACCACATGCCGGAGGTGCTCCTGAACACCGACAACTGCTTCTCGGTGCGTCTGCGCGCGCCGCGCACGGGGTCGATGGACATTTCCGGCTACTACATGAACAACTTCATCTGCGATTACTGCAAGAGCCTCTTGGAGCGCGGAATTGAGGGCGGATATCACTTCCTCTCCGCGATCATGGGCACGGAGACCTGCTCGGAGATGAACCGCGCGCTGGAGCACTTTGAGCTGATGCCGATTGTGGATCACGAGGGCTTCTTCGTGAGCTTCCTCGACATGCCGTTTAAGACGACCGAGGCCGCCGTGAAGCACTACACGACGCAGCTGCAGGTGAAGGTGCTCGACCGGATGCACGAGGCCTTCGGCACGGACGTGTCGGACGAGGCGCTGCGCAAGGCCGTGGAGGAGCACAACGAGGCCTGCCGGCTCATCACCGAGATCGGCGAATACCGCAAGGAGGACAACCCCCGCATCACGGGGTATGAGTTCTCGGTGCTGTGCGTGGCGAGCTATGCCTGCCCGAAGGCGCTGATTCTGCCGTACCTGCGCGAGACGGCGGAGGAGCTCAAGACCCGCAAGCCCGACGCAAAGCCCGCATGGCGCGTGAAGATCGTGATCGCGGGCAGCGAGATTGACGATCCGGACTTCATTAAGCTCGTGGAGGACGCGGGCGCGCTCGTGGTGGCGGATCGCTTCTGCTTCGGCTCCACGCCGGGCAGAGAGGAGATCCCCCTCGAGGACGGCAAGCCCGTGCTCGAGCAGATCGCGCGGCACTATCTGCTGACAAGTCAGTGCCCGCGCTACATGGAAAAGCACAAGGTCGAAGGCCGCCATCAGCTGGTGCGACAGCTCGTGGAGGACTACCACGCGCAGGGCGTGCTGTATGAGCAGCTGAAGTTCTGCGAGTTCTGGGGCTACGAGCGGGCGCTCGCGAGCTATGTGATGACGCATGACTACGGCATTCCGTCCGTGGCGATTGACCGCCAGAACGCCAACGGCGGCGCGGGTCAGCTGCGCACGCGCGTGCAGGCGTTCGTGGAGAGTCTGGAGATCAAGCAGATCCAGAAGGCGAAGGGAGGAAGCGCGAAATGAAGACGCCGAAAGAGCTGATGCATATGCTCACGCATATGAACGATTTTACCTACCGCTTCAACCCCAAGACGGGCAACTTCCGCTGGCGCGAATTCCGCGGCCCGGTGGACGACGCCTACAACTTCTGGATGTGGCTGATCGTCTGGAAGGACATGGTGCGCATGGTGCTGCGCGGGCCTGTGGACGTGGTGAAGGCGCTGTTTCGCTACCAGTGGTTCGCGTCCTATCTGAACTACCCCGCCTTCGTCGACCGCGCGACGCTCGGTATGCGCGGCGAGCAGCTGCGCATGGCACGGCTGCAGTATGACCGCATCGTGAAGAAGGCGACCGACATGCTGCACGATACCTTTGCCGCCGACCAGAACTTCCACAAGAGTGACAAAAAGGCCAAAAAGATCGTGCTGTTCGACGAGCTGGTGCCGTGTGAGATGATGGCAGGCTTCCCGAATCTGATCGGTCTGCCGGCGCAGACGCTGCCGGTGTTCCTCACCTCGATCCTCGACCAGAACGTCGTGATCCCGTATCTCGATGCGGCGGAGAACTTCTCGATCCCCGCGGACGTGTGCCCGCTGCCCTCCTCCGAGACCGGCTGCGTGCTCAAGGACGACTATCCGAAAATCGGCGCCTGCCTCATCAGCTGCAACATGCCGTGCGACGGCTCGGTGATGACCTCCGCCTTCCAGGAGCGCTACTTCGGTCTGCCCTCGCACGTTTACGCCGTACCGACGCGGTATACCGAGGACGAGGTGCAGCCCTACGCCGTGGAGGAGCTCAAGGAGATGATCCGCTTCATCGAGGAGACGACGGGCGAGACCTTCGACTGGAACGCCTTCCTGAAAGCGATGGAGGTCTACAACGACGAGACGCGCTATGAGCTCGCCAAGTGGGAGGTCAACCGCACGCCGTACCCGCAGATGACGGGCGAGACCTTCTGGATCTACCGCATGTTCTTCTATCATCTCTCCGGCGGCATGGATCCGCGCTTTGTGGACACCGACCGCAAGGTGAATCAGATCATGATGCGCGGCTATGAAAAGCGCCGCAAATGCGTGAAGGAAATGCGCCACCGCTGCGTGGAGTGGTCGTGCCCGGCGAACTTCTACCCGGACTTTTCGATCTGGGCGCAGGAATGCTGGGGCATTTACGTCGTGGCGGCGATGGAGACGCTCATCTCCGACGTGATCATCGACACCTCGAGCCATGAGAGCGCGCTGCGGGATCTCGCGCTGACCTATCAGCGCTGCACGATGCGCAAGCACACCAAGGGCGGCCACCGCAACGTGCTCGGCGAGCTGTGGAGCATCTGCGAGCAGTATCAGTGCGACTTTGTGCTGATGTATGACCAGATCTCCTGCAAGGGCATGGATGGTCTGCGCGGCCTGTTTGAGGAGCAGGCGGCGGAGCGGAACATCCGGCTGCTGTGGGTGTCGCAGGATCTCTTAGATCCGCGCACAATCTCCAAGCGCGAGATGCGCAATCAGGTGAACCTCTACATGACGACCGTCATGGGCGAGGAGCCGGTACGGCCGGATCTGGTGGACTTTGATGACTCAAAGTCTTGGTAAATGAATACGGAATGAAATCACCCCGCCGCCGGCGGGGTGATTTTTATATGATTGTGATGAGCGGCTCGCAGCGTTCGCGCGAAGTGCGAACCATTCAAATCCGATTTTTCAGCGACATGTGCGGTGAAAAATCTCCTTCGGGCTGGCGCGACGCCAGCCCCTCGCGCCGACCAAGTGGGGCCATCGCCCCGCGCGATAAGCGCGAGTGCTCCTCGGGCTGTCAAAGAATCGTGTTCTTTGACAGCCCGAAATAACACGCCCCGCCAAGGCGGGGCGTTTTGGGGGGATATCACAGCTTGCGTGAAGAATCAGAGATTGATGAAGCGCATGAGGATCGTGGCCATCTGCGCGCGGTTGGCGGAGCCATCCGGGCTCAGCTTCGTGGCGGAGGTGCCGGTGACGATGCCGCTGGTGACGGCCCAGCGCATAGGCTCTTCCGCCCAGGTGGAGATCTTCGCAGCGTCCTTGAAGGGATTGAGCGCGTCGATCTTCGCAGGAGTCGCCATGGTGAGCTGGCGGTAGCGATAGAGCATCGCAACGAGCTGCTCGCGGCTGACGAGCTGATCGGGGGCGAAGCGGTCGGCCTTCACGCCGTCCGTGATGCCCATATGGTACGCCCAGACGACGGCGCTGCGGTACCAGCTCTCCGTCAGGTCATTGAAGGGATTGGCAAAGCCGGTGACGTCCGGCGCGCCGGCGGCGCGATAGAGCACCGTGACCATCATGGCGCGGGTCATGCTCGCTTCGGGGCTGAAGTGCTTGGCGTCGGTGCCCTGCATGAGACCCCTCTTGACGCAGAAGTCGATGCCCTCATGCGACCAGTCGCCCTCGCCCTGCACATCGACAAACGCGGCGGAGACGCACGGAAGGCCGTCGCTGTGGTAGCCGGGATTGGTCGGAACCGTGGGTGTGGGAGTCGGCGTAGGCGTGGGGGTGGTCGGCGTGGTAGGCGTGCTCGTGAACGCCGGGGCGCCGACGCGCTGATACTGCGTGACGGGCTCGAGGCTCTCGGTGCGGGTTTCGCCCTTGCGGGGATAGCTGATGACGTTATCGCGGATCGTGGCGTTCCAGGTGCTGTCGCTGGCGGGATCCACAATCACGAACTGTGAATCGGAGAGCTGACCGGCGACGAGAACGTAGTGGCCGCGCTCGGAGTAGGTCGTGAGGTGAATGATCGGCGGGCTGTAGGAGCCGGGCGCATTGCGGAAGGCCTCCATAGCCTTGGCGAACGTGCGCTGCAGGTAGGTCGCGCCGAAGGGAGAAACATCCCACTGCACGGTCGTGAACGGGGTGCCGCCGGTATGACCCTGCTTCGTCCAGTAGAGACCGAGCGCTGCGGGCGTGGCGTTCGCGCCGATGGCGGAGAGCGCCATGGAGATGGCCGCCGTGTAACACTCATGCCCCGCACCGTCCACATAGGGATCCCAGTAGGAGGTATAGAAGCGCGGAGAGCTCGTCAGCTGCGAGACGTAGCGGATCGTGCCGACGGTGACGCCGGAGCTCTCGGAGTAGGAAATGTTCAGATAAGGGGCGGCGTTGAGCGCAGCCGCGTGCGTCTGACTGAGGGGGAGAATGCCGATCAGAAGCAGACAGGCGAGCAAAAAGCCGATGCATCTTTTTTTCATATAGCACCTCTCGGTTTTTTGTAAGAACGAGGCTATTATAACACGATTTTTAACGTCTCGCAACCGAAATGTACTAATTTTGTTACTTTTCTGTAACTTTTACAAAGGGGGCAAATTGTTTTTGTGGAAATTCCTGTTTGCGTTGTGAATGCTCATTTTTTGCAGCACAAGATGCTGTGGTGGCTCAACACGGTGTTGAGTCGGAAAGTCACAAAATGGTAACATAATTTTGTAATCTTCACAGTTCTGGAAACTCCCCTCCCCTGCTTTTTGTAACAGAGGACATAAAAAAATTCACGGCTCTGCCGTGAATGAAATCCAATCGATTTTCCGGCGACATGTGCTGCGGAAAATCTCCTTCGGGCGTGCGCGACGCACGCCCCTCGTGCCGACCAAGCGCGGAAAAGCCGCGCGCGATATGCACGAGAAAACTCAAAGGAGAGCCTCAGAGAGGCTCTCCTTTGAAGCGCGGAGCGCGATCACACCATGTCGGGCTTGATCTCGCAGAACTGCTGCAGGACACGGGCGACCTGGGCGCGCGTGGTGTAGCCCTGCGGGTTGAGCATGCCGTCCATGCCGTTGATGACGCCGACGCCGACGGCCCACTGCATCGGGGCAAGCGCGTAGCCGGAAACGGCCCAGGCGTCACCGAAGGCGTTCAGCGGCGCGCTGGTCTTGGTGCGGATGACGCGGTTGGCATAGCGGTGGAGCATGGTGACCATCTGCTCGCGGGTGATGTTGCCGTCAGGCTCGAAGGTGGTCGGGGTCATGCCGTTGACAACGCCGCTGCGGTACGCCCAGGCGACGGCCTCCTGATACCAGCTGCCCTTGACCACGTCGGTGAAGGGATCATACATATTGCCCTTCGGGCAGCCCTCGAGGCGATAGAGCACCATGGCAAACTCGGCACGGGTCGTGTTGCGGTCGGGAGCGAACTGGCCGTAGCCCATGCCGTTCATGAGGCCGCCGCGCGTGCAGTACTCGACCTCGTCGGAGTACCAGTCGGAGGCGTAAACGTCACTGTAGCCGCCGGTATAGGCGATCTGACGCGCCTGACTGGCGAAGTACTCGGCGGGCATGCTGCGCAGCCACGCGTTGGTGACCTCGGAGAAGTGCGCGTTGACGATCGGAACGAGGTTCTGAACGAGGTTGAAGGCCAGAGTGGGATTCTTGGCGATGAACTTGAGGAGTCTCGGCGCGAGGTTGCGCAGCATGGCACGAACCTGATCGCCGTTATAGTTGGCGCAGCCGGCCTCGACCATCGCTTCCATGAAGAGATCCACAAACTGATCCACGACGGTGCCGTTCACAATGGCGCCGGTAATGGTGATGGAGTTGACGAAGCGAATGAAGGTGGTCGGATCGGCAAACTTGCCGGCAAAGATCACAAGCGCGTTCATGAGGCGGCCGGTATCAACACCGAGCAGCGTGGAGCTGAGCTCCTGAATGTCGGCCTGCACGTTGTCCACCATGTCCTGACGGGAGGACATCATGTCGGTGAGCAGAGCGTCGATGACCATGTTGTAATACTCGGTCTGGGTGACAGCCTTGCTGCTGACGACGCCGTTGAGGGGGTTGAGATCGTAATACTGGAAATTGTCGATGAGGTCGATGTCATAGCCCAGAAGGCTCATCCAGCCCATCTTGCGCAGTTCCGCGGTCATGCCCGGCTTGTAGGAGGCATAATCCTTGTCGATCTGGTAGGCGGGCGTATAGAGATCCTGACCGTAGCGGGTCTGATCCCACGCGTCGAAGGAGACCTTCGGCACGAAGTCGTTGGGGTTTATGATGTTGAAAATGTTATCGTAGAGCGGATCCTTGGAATGAGAATCCTGCGCGCCCTGCGGGGTCTCGAAGGTGTAGCAGAAGAGATCGTGCGGCGTGATGGAGACGTTCTCGCCGAGGCTCTCGCCCTGATCGATGCGCGCGCCGAGCAGGTTCGCCGTGGCGGCGGCGCGGCTGAAGCCGGTCGTCCACAGCTTCACGCGGCCGGTGATGTTGTTGTCCTTGATGTACTGCTTCAGGAAGGTCATGGCCTTGTCGGCAGCCTTAATGAAGCCGGCATGTCCGCCGGTCTTGCCCACGTCAAAGTTGCCGTACCACTCGCCGCCGTAGTTATGACCGCGCAGGCCGAGGGCGATGAGGGTGTAATTGCC
The DNA here is from genome assembly GCA_045112425.1 of Oscillospiraceae bacterium. Lineage (GTDB taxonomy): Bacteria > Bacillota > Clostridia > Oscillospirales > Oscillospiraceae > CAG-103. The sequence goes on along the minus strand of JBGUHV010000046.1, from coordinate 5,920 downwards.
GCCGTTGTCCACGAGGGTCTTGCTCGCGGCGCAGGCGCCGAGAGTCTCAAGGCCGGGATGGGTAACGGCGTCCTCATTGGCGGCGAACTTCGTGAAGCCGCACTGCTTCATGAGGGCGTTGAAGTTGGAGTTGGCGGTCTGCCAGCCCTCAACGGAGCTAGAGGCGCTGGCGAAGGACGCCTGCGTCAGAGCCATGGACACCTTGGCCAGATCATGGTCATACTGGTATCCGGTGTGGGTGAAGTACGCATCGCTGTAGGCAAAGTCCAGAGACACGTTTCCGACGAAGTCCAGGAAGCCGAGAGACGGGCAGTGGGTGTAATCGCCCTTGATGACGGGATACTGGACGTCTGCGGCAAACGCGGTAACGCCGAGGCTGAATACCATGACGACCGCGAGGAGCAGACTCAGGATTTTTTTGCTCATAGGGATCCTCCTCTTTTACGTTTTGCCAATTTTATCGACTGTTTTATTATAATAAATCTATCTATAAATTACAAGCATTGTTTCTTTTTTATTCAAGAAAAAATTTCCTCTTCCGATGTCGGAAGAGGAACATTTCATTTACCATTTGTTGTATATTCGACCGGAATCTCGGCAAGCAGTCTCCCCTGCACAAGGAAGCGCTGGCGATTGTTGCCGCGGAAGCATGTGGAGAGCACAAGTACCTTATCCTCTCCGTACTTTGGAAAGTCCTCCTCGCGCATCTGCGCGGTGAGCGAGCGCGTGTCCTTCAAATCGGCAAAGAAGGTCTCATAGTCCTCCCGCTCCGTGAAATCGTGGTTCAGGAGCAGATGCTCGTTGGAGTGTACACCGGCGAAGAAGATCTGATAGATGCGCATCTTATCCGGCGTGTAGACATAGATCTGCGGATGCTGCGCGAACACCTGCGCATCCGCGAAATCATTGAGCTGGGCAAACATGGTGCCGTTGCGGAGATTGTGACCGTAGAGCACCGTGACCGGATCGCGGAAGGTCGGGGTGTTGTATTCCTCGCTGTAGATGCTGCCGCCGCTGTAATACGCGCCGTCGGAGCTGTGGTTGGCGTAGAAGCCGACGTCGCCCTTGCGCTGCACCACCGGGTAGTTGACGGCGGTGCCTGGAATGACGACCCATGCGTACACGTCCGGATTCATCTCCTGCAGGGCGTCAAAATTGACCGGCAGATCCACAACCTCGGGCATGTTCTCCGGATCGATGATCGGAATCTCGGTGACGCCGATCTCCTGCACCTCCTGCCCGTGCTGCGCACCGTGATAATACTGCACGAGATACCAGACGCACCACGCAATGGCGAGCAGCGCCAGAAGCGCGATGACAAGCAGGACCAGGCGGATCAGCCGCTGTCTTGTTTTGTTTTGTTTTTCTTCCATAATGAACCCCTGTCAAAACGGAAAGCTCCACGGCAGCGCCAAGCGCCCGTGGAGCTAACCAATTTCTGTTTTCCGCTCTTACTTGACGGAGATGAGCTTCTTGCCGCAGAACAGGGCAACCGCCAGCAGAACCAGCGCCGCCAGAACCACCCAAACCACGGAGAAAGACTCGCCCGTCTGGGGAGAGGTCTTGCCGCCGGGGGTCACGGAGGGAGTGGTGTTCTGCTTCTCGGGGCTGATCACAGGATTGCCGGCTGCAAACGCAACGCTCGCCATGGCGAACACGAGCACCACAACCAGAACAATGGCGAAGAGCTTCTTCATATTGGTTTCCTCCTATTTCGTAGTAAAAATTCATTTATACACTAGGTATTGTACAACAACGGAATGAAAAATGCAAGCAGTATTTTAAGGGATTTGCAACAAAAGATATTCGCTGAGAGCCGTCTCCTGTGGGTCATTTCGACTGTTTTCCAGCAGAATCTCTCCCGAAGCGTCCTCCGGCGCCAGACAATCGATCTGTTCCAGCTGCCGCTGCGTCTGCCGGGCGGTGCCGGCGCCGCCGTCATAGAGAGCGATTCTCTGGCCCAAAACGCGGCGAATCGCGGCCTTGAGAAACGGAAAATGCGTGCAGCCGAGCACGGCGGCGTCCGCCTCCTCCCGCCAGGGATCCAGCCGGTCATGCAGGTAGCGCAGCAGCGCATCGCTCTCCAGCTCTCCCCGCTCTACGAACTCCACCAGCTCCGGGCAGGCCAGCGGCACAATGCGCACGCCGTCGCGATAGTGCTCCATGAGGTGGTGAAACTTTTCCTCCCGCAGCGTCAGGGGCGTGGCGAGCACCAGAACCGTGCCGCCCGGATGGGCGAGCGCGGCGGGCTTGAGCGCAGGCTCCATGCCGATGATCGGGATGTCCTGAAACCGTTCGCGCAGCGCAGCGGCGGCGGCGCTCGTGGCCGTATTGCAGGCGATGACGGCGGCCTTGATGCCGCGGTCATAGAGCATGCCGATGTTCCGCAGCGTCAGCGCGCGAACATTCTCAAGCGAGCGCGTGCCGTACGGCGCGTTGGCGGAATCGCCGAAATAAAGATAGCGCTCATGCGGCATCAGCGCTCTCAGCTCTCGCAGCACGCTGATCCCGCCGAGACCGGAGTCGAACACCGCGATGGGACAAGTTCTTCGATCCGTAGGTCTTCCTCCTCTGCTCAGCCCTCGACCGGCTTGTAAAACACGGACAGGATCATTTCAAACAGCGCCGTTTCATCCACCAGATACTCGGCGTGGTTCCCCTCGCCCAGCACAGACTCGCCCGGCACCTTGAGAACGCCGTCATTCATATGCATGCCGATGGAGCGGCGCGCGAGATAGAGGATCGAGCCGGTATTCAGATCGGTGGTGACATTGCGCTTGACGGCGTCATAGACCGTCAGGATGCTGATGGGTCTGGCCTTGATGCGGCTGAGCATGGTCTTTGCGATGGCCATGAGCACCTGCTTCTGCCGCTCCATACGCTGGTTGTTGCCGTCGACGGTGTGGTCGCGGTGACGGATATAGCTCTCGGTGTTGCTGCGCGTGAGCGTAACCGTCTCACCCTCATGGAATTCCCCGAAGGTTTCGAGCGATTTGACCGTGACGCCGCCGATCTCACCGACGAGATCCGCCACGCCGTTGAGATAGATCGATCCGTAGGCGTGGATCGGAAGATCGAAGAACAGGCCGGAGACCGCGTTCTGCGTCAGGCGGCAGCTGGCGTCTCCCCCGTCGCCGTAGGAATAGGACAGGGCGAGCTGCGCTCTGGCTGTGCCGGCGGAATTGCCGAGCGAATCCAGAACCTCCATCTCCACCATGGAATCTCGGGAGATGTTGATGAGCGTGATCTGCTTTGTGGTCGGATCGAGCACGGCGAGCACGTCCATATCCGCCTGATTGGACCCGCCGAATTCGCCCTCAGATTCCTCCTTGCTGCGGGAGTCGACGCCCATCAGCAGAATCGTGGAGATATCCTTCTTGTACTCATAGAGCTGACCTTTATAGCGGATGCGTCCGGCGTTGTCGAGCTCGGCGCCGTCAATCGGTGTGAGATTCGCATCGCTGCCCGTCATCCGGCCATGGCCGAAGCGATCCAGAATCAGCACGGCTGCAGCAAGCAGCAGCGCGATGATCACAATCACAATGACGATGTTTCGAAGAATGCGCGTGCCCTTGCTCAGCTTTTTCTTTTTCTGGTGCGTTTGCTTCTCAGGGCGTTCTTCCACAATGTGTGCCATTCGTTTTCTCCTTCTGCCCCGGCGTTACACCGAGGCCATTTCCTGCACGAGCGCCGCTTCGCGGGCATTCGCCGCCTCCTTGGCGGTGATGTCATCCTGCGGCTCATGATAGGTGGGCACGACCTCGTGGATGATGCGGCGCAGGATCTCGTTCGTGCCGTAGGACTCGTCCAGACGGCGGAACTGATCGAGTTGCTCCTCAAAGAGCGCAAAATCGAACGGGATTTCATGCCCGATATAAATCAGATCGTTTTTGGTCTTGTCCATGCCCTCGCCGGAGAGCAGCAGCTCCTCATAGAGCTTCTCGCCGGGGCGCAGACCGGTATAGACCACCGGAATGTCCACATCCGGCTCGAGACCGGACAGACGAATCATGTTGCGCGCCAGATCGTCGATCCGAACCGGGTCGCCCATATCCAGAACGAAAATCTCGCCGCCTTTGGCATAGGCGCCGGCCTGAAAGATCAGCTGAACGGCCTCCGGGATCGTCATGAAATAGCGGATGATGCGCTTATCCGTGACCGTGACCGGGCCGCCCTCGGCGATCTGGCGGCGGAAGAGCGGAATGACGCTGCCTGCGCTGCCGAGCACATTGCCGAAGCGGACGGCGACATATTCCGTTTTGGAGCGCTCGTTCATCATCTGCACGATCATCTCGCACATGCGCTTGGAGGCGCCCATGACGTTCGTGGGGTTCACCGCCTTGTCCGTGGAGATCAGAATGAAGCGGCGAACGCCGTATTTGTCCGCCGCAAGGGCGGTGTTATAGGTGCCGAAAACGTTGTTTTTGATCGCCTCGAACGGAGAGACCTCCATGAGCGGAACGTGCTTGTGCGCCGCGGCATGGAACACCAGATCCGGGCGGTACTGGCGGAAGACGCTGTCCATGCGCGCATAGTCGCGCACGGAACCGATGAGCACCACCAGATTCAGATCGGGGTACTTCCGGCGCAGCTCCATCTGCAGATCATAGGCGTTGTTTTCATAAATATCAAACACGATCAGGCACTTGGGGTTCTGCGCTGCGGCCATGCGGCAGAGCTCGCTGCCGATGCTGCCGCCGCCGCCCGTGACGAGAACGGTCTGACCCTCGATGTACTTCGCGACCTCGTCCACGTCAATGCGAACCGTGTCGCGGCCGAGCAGATCCTCGATTTCCACCTTGCGGATGCTCTGGATGCTCACCTCGCCGTTGGCCAGCTGATAAATGCCTGGCAGCATCATGAGCTCGCAGCCGGTGGCACGGCCTGCCTCCAGAATCCGGGCGCGCTCTGCGCGGTCGGCAGACGGGATCGCGAAAACAATCTCCTCCACGCGGTGCTTCTCCACCATGACAGCAATATCCGACGTGCTGCCGACCACGCGCACGCCGCGCAGATAGGTGCCGAGCTTGGCGGGATCGTCGTCCAGCACGCAGACCGGCTTGTTTTCCGATTTCTCGCTGTAGCTGAACTCACGGATGACCATGGCGCCGGCCGCGCCGGCTCCGATGACCATGGTGCGCTTCTTTCGACCGCTCCGCGCGGCGTGCAGGCGCATGCGCACATAGCGGTAGCCCATGCGGATGAGCGCGAGAAACACACCGAGGAACAGCAGATAGAGCAGCGGGAAGCTGCGCGGAATGGACAGCTTCAGCATGCTCATGCCGGAGAGATATATCAGCGACGAGAGCACCGAGGCGCCGCCGATGCGCACCAGCTCGGCGGTGCTGGCATATTCCCACATGCTGTGATACAGACGCATGAGATAGAACACAATCAGCGTCAGAATCGTGCCGGGAACGGCAAAGCGGGTGAGCTGATGCAGATAGCCGGACCGGATCAGCTGCGGAAGGGAAAACTCAAACCTGGAATAGAGCGCGAGAAACGCCGCCAGATTGATCGCGAAAATATCGGCAAGCACCAGCATGCTGACCCGCAGTGCTTTTTGGGGATTGGCCCCTGCTTTCATAAACAATAAACTCCTCTCCGAGAGAAGGGGTTATTCCTTCTGCTCCTTCGAGCCGTAATCACCGTACTCACCGTAACGGGTGCCGTAGCTCTTGCCATAACCCTTGCCGTAGCTCTTGCCATAGCCGTAACCGTAGCCATAGCCATAACCGTAGCCATAGCCGCTGCCGATGCCGCCGGAGAACGCGTTGAGCACATAGCCGGCGACCGGAATGTCATATTCACTCAGCGTCAGGAGGCTGCCGAGCACGCTCGTTTTGCTGGCAAAGTTCTGCCGCACAACGAGCAGCGAGCAATCCACCTGCTCAGAGAGCTCGCTCACGTCCGAGAGCAT
>JBGUHV010000045.1:0-7922 GCA_045112425.1 Oscillospiraceae bacterium | reverse complement strand
CGCAGCTCATCACGTCCGGGTGCTTTCCGAGCACGTCCTCAATGAACGTGGGGAAGACCTTGTGGCCGTTGAACATGATGATCATGCGCTTGATGCGGCCCTTGATGTAGATGAAGCCGTCCTCGTCGATGCTGCCGAGGTCGCCGGAGTGGATCCAGACCTTGCCGTCCGGATGCTTCACCATGATCTTCTCGCTCTCCTCGGGATTGTTCAGATAGCCGAGCATGAGAGCGGGGCCGGTGATGCAGATCTCGCCCTCCTCGTTGTAGCCGAGCTCTTCCGTCGTGCCGGGCTTGAAGATGCCCATCGTGTTCATCAGCAGGGGATAGCCCACGCTGAGGGAGCGGAAGTTGCCGTTGCAGCTGCAGCAGGCGGCGGAGGAGACCTCGCTCATGCCGTAGCCCTGGCTGAGCGGGAACATGGCGCCGCGCGCCTTGAGGAAGCCGTTGAGCTTGCCCTCGAGGCCGGCGTTCATCGTGTCGCCGCCGGAGCCGGCGGTCACGAAGAAGTCGAGGCGGAAGCCGTTTTTCATCTCCTTGGAGTTCATCAGCTTCTCATAGTGCGCGGGCACCATGAGCGTGTGCTGCGGACGATACTCCTTGATGTACTTGCCGACCTGGTCGGAGTCGAATTTCGGGATGATGATCATCTCCAGACCCAGCGAGAGCGGCATATGCAGGCTCGCGACCATGCCGTAGCTCGCGAAGGCGGGGATGATGTTCATAAAGCGGTGGTGACGGTCATAATCCACGCCGCAGTAGCGGAAGTCCATTGCCACGGCGTTGAAGCCGTCGTTGGAGAACATGACGCCCTTCGGCGCGCCGGTGGTGCCGCCCGTGAGGGCGATGCCCGCGAGCTCAAACTCGCTGTAATCGACGGTCTCCACCTCGTCCTCGTGGCCGTAGCCGCGCTCCATGAAGGAGTTCCACTCGAGCACGCGGTCGTTGTATTCAATATCAACGGCCATTTTGCGCTTTGCAATCCACTTGATGAAGCCGGCGGACATGCTGTTGGCCGCATTGTAGGTGATGATGTAATCCGCATCCAGCTCCTTGACCATCTCCTTCACCGGAGCGGTCACGGTCAGCGTCACGACGATGCGGGAATTGGCGTTTTTCATGAAATCGGCGATGCTCGAGCAGGTGTTGCGCGGATCGAGCACCATGGGTGCGGCGCCGAGCTTGTTGAGCGCGTAGAGCGAGACCACGAGCTCCGGAATCGTGATGGAGCAGAAGGTGACGATGTCGCCCTTCTTCACGCCCAGCGACTGGAACGCGGCGGCTGCCTGATCAATATCCCGCAGCAGCTTGCCGTAGGAGATGCGGTTCTTGAAATAACGGATGGCAATGTCTTCCAAATGGTCCTCATTGATCTTCCGCATATGCTGATAGATGGATTCCTTCGGAAGCTCAGCCTTCCGGGCCTCCTCTGTGAAAAATTGCATCCAAGGCTTCTCTGCCGAAGGCAGATGTTTCATTTCGTTCAAAGTCATTTCCCCCTTAAAAAAGCCGGGCGGGCAAACCGCCCCGCAAAAAACAGAGCGCATGGAAACACGCTCCAGTCATTATTTCTGAGATATGCGAAAAATATCGCAAACTTTTCAAAAATTATATCCATTCGAAAAATGTTCAGAAATAAACAACATTATTATAGCGGATTGCCGACTTATTTACCATCTGCTTTCTGCACAAAAGAGCGGTGACAAATTTGTAACTTTTACATCATTATTTCGTCACCAAAAAGAGGGATGCGCTGAAAGCGCATCCCTCTGAAAAGGTGCTGTTGTTATTTGCCCATGCGGTCGAAGCGTGCGATGATCGCGGCCATCTGCTCGCGCGTGGCGTTGCCCTGCGGCTGGAAGCTGCCGTCGGGGAAGCCCGCCACGATGCCGTTGGCAACCGCCCAGCCCACGGCGGGCTTGGCGTATTCGCTGATCGTGCCGGCGTCCGTGATCTTCGAGAGATCGCCGCCGTCCTTCGCACCGCTGAAGCGGTAGAGCATGGCGACCAGCTGCTCGCGCGTGATCTCCTGACCCGGCGCAAATTCCTTCTCGCTCACACCGTTGACGACCTTGGCGTCATACGCCCAGACCACGGCGTCCTGATACCAGTCGGCGGTGAGATCGGTGAAGGGGCAGGCCTTTTTCTGTGCCTCGGTCACTTCGGGCGAGCCCGCCATGCGGTAGAGCACGGTGGCGAACATGCCGCGGGTCGTGGTGGCCTTCGGCTCGAAGGTGGTCGGGGTCATGCCGTTCATGAGGCCGTGCTCCCAGACGTAATAAATGTCGTCATACGACCAGTTGCCCTCCTTCGTCACGTCGACGAAGGGGAACTGCGCCGCGGGCTCCGTGCCGGTCGGCTCGGTCGTGGTCGGCTCGGTCGGTTCAGTGGCCGTCGGCTCGGTCGGCTCGGTGGTGGTCGGCTCGGTCGGTTCAGTGGTCGTCGGCTCAGTCGGCTCGGTGGTCGTCGGCTCCGTGCCGCTCTTCACATGCAGCACGGCGGGCTCGCTGCAGAGAACCTCCTGGTTGCCTTCCGCGTCGCAGGTCATGCTGCACACGCAGCGCACCTGCAGGCCGTCCATCTCCTCCGTCACGGCGGAGAGCGTGAGCTTTCTGGTGGACGCGCCGTCGATGTCAGCCCATTCGCTGCTGCCTGCGGGCGCGCTCTGCCACTTGTAGTGCGGGTAGTTGGCCTTCGCGACCTGCGCGGTGAAGGCGGCGTTCTCGCCCGCGGCGACGGTCACGTCCTCGGGCTGCGTGCCGAATTCATGGCTCATCCAGTGATCGGGCAGGGCGGCATAGATGCGGTTTGCCATCTCCATGTGGCCCTTGCGGGTCGGGTGGCTCGCCCAGGTGAAGTATGCCTGGAACTCGGGATCGCCGATTGCCACGTCGAAGGTCTCCACGCCGACCATATCCGCAAAGTAATAATGGCCGGGATACTGGCGGACGAAGGTCTTCATGTAGTTGTTGATCTGCGTCACGACCGGGCGGAGGATCGGCGCGAGATCAATCTGGTTGCTGCTGCCGAGATAGATGTGGTCGCCGGGGTTGTAGGCGCCCACGGCGCAGAGGATCGTGTCGGGGTTGATGCCGCCCTCGCCGAGGATGCCGTCGATGCTGGCCTTCCAGTTGTCCTTGAACTGGTTCAGAGACTTCTCCAGCGCCTTGTTCACGGCGTTGAGAATCTTGGGGAGCTTATTCACGGACTCGGCCGCCTCCACCATCTTCAGCAGCGCCGCGCCGAGGTCGCCGGTCTTCGCAAGGTTTTCCTTGATCTTGTCCATGCCGGGGATGGAGCTGTCCTCGCTCATCGCGATCAGCGCGGTGATGTAGGTGTAGCTCATGATGTCGTTCGAGCCGAGGTTGATCGTCACGAGGTCGGACTCCGCGATCGCCTTCTTGAACATGTCGGTCAGATAGGCGTCGAGCGTCTCGGTGGAGAAGGTGTGCTTGCCCCAGACCATGCCCCAGAGACCGTCGTCGTCGGTGTAGACGCCGTCGATCATGTAGCGCAGCTCCACGGTGCGGAACGCGCTGCAGCCGAGCTGGTTGAGGTTGGCGTCCACCATGTTGGCGAGCAGATCGTGGTAAGCGCCATCCACGCGCTCAAACGCCACGGTCTCGCCGATGCCGTCCACGGTGTAGCCCGCGGCGATGCTGTCGCCGATGCAGGTGTAGGTCTTGAACTGCTTGTGCTGCCCCTTGTCCATGGCAAAGGCGGTGCACAGGCTTGCCATCATTGCCACAACAAGCAAAATGGCAAGAAATTTACTGGTTTTCTTCATTTCTTCCTCCTGTTTCAGAATATTCGCGGGGGAGATTGTTTCTGTATCATATCACACAAATCGCCAAAACAAAAGGTTTCTGACGCAAAAAGTTCAAAATAGACATATGTTGTAAAACAGGCATCTGCCGCAGTCTGTTTCAAACTGCGGCAGATGGTAGTGCTTCACGTTTTTGATCGTGGCAGCGTTTACGCCGACGGTCATCATGCCGACGAGCATGATCACGGCCAGCGCCAGCGTCAGCAGCCGCGTCAGGGGGGGAATGTACGGTTTCTTCGTTTTTTGCTTTCATACAGACTTGAAAGCATCATATCATACTTGTTACAAAAATGAAAGACCGTAAAAGATCCTGTGCACAAGCAAAAACCGGAGCCGCATGCTGCGGCTCCGGTTTCCGTTGGAAGGGGGCGCGAACGCAGACCAAACGTTCGCCTGTGAGGGAGAGACTTGAAAGCTCTGATGATCTGAGCATATCATGCGTTTTCTCCCTGCGCAAGCTGCCCCGGGGGATATTTTTTCAGATTTCTGACGCTTCCGCCTGACGCGCCAGATCCAGCGCGTTTTCCAGCGCCTCGTTGCCGGAGCGGTAGCAGCGCATGGCGTTTTCCAGCTCGTCCGCCGCGTCATAGCATCCGGCGTCGTCCAGCGCGTGAAAGATACCGTGCAGCTCCTCCGTGTGCTGCCGGTTGTGCTCCAGCATGTAGCCCAGGAGCTTCAAAATCTCCTCCCGGCTCATCGGCTGCAGATCGTCATGGGAATGCCCGTGCCCCTGCAGATGATCTTCTGAAATATGCATTGTTTGCTCCTTTCCGTCCTCAGCGCATGAACCGCTCAATGGCGGTGTTGAGCTCCTCCAGCGCGGCGGCGTTGTTTTGCTCCATGGCGTCCGTGAGGCAGTGCTCGATGTGATCCTTGAGAATCACCCTCGCCGTGCCGTTCAGCGCCGACTGCACGGCGGCCAGCTGCATGAGCACCTCCGTGCAGTCGCGCCCATCCTCTACCATGCGCTTGACCGATTCCAGATGGCCGATGGCGCGCGAGAGACGATTGAGCACTGCTTTCGTCTTGGTGTGGTTGTGCGAGTGGGTGTGCCCGGTCAGCGTGTCATGACTGTGCGTAAAAACGCTGCCGTCGCTTCGTACATGGGTGTGCTCGCTCATACGGCACCTCCGGCGTGCACCGCGCGCACGAGGAACATGGGCGTGGAGGCAAAATTGATCTTCTCCTCCGCCGACCAGACCCGATCCCATGCCTGCACGTCGGTGGAGACCTCCATGCCGAGCTTCGAGAGCACCGCCCGATCCCAGGCGGGGCGCATCACGTTGGAGAGCGGAATGCGCAGGGCGATCTGCTCCATCACCTCAAAATTGTGCCCGATGTTCCGATCTGCAATTCCCTGCGCCTCCGAGGCCGTCCGGTCGGCGTCATACCCCGCGCGGGCGTTGGAATCATAGAGATAGTGGTACCAGTTGGCGTCGAAGTTCAGGAGCAGTCCGCCGGGCTTCAACACCCGCTTCCACTCCCGATAGGCGACCTCCGGGTGCGGGAGGTTCCATGTGAGATTTCTGGAGAGAATCACGTCGAAGCTGTGATCGAGAAAATAGAGATCCTCGGCGTTCATCTCCAGAAATTTGATTCGCTCGGCGAGCGCTCCGGCGTTCTTCCGTGCCTCGGAGAGCATGGCGGGCGTGAGATCCACGGCGGTCACGTCGTACCCCAGCTCGCAGAGCAGAATGGCGAAAAAGCCCGGCCCCGTGCCAATCTCCAGCACACGGATGGCGGATGCATCCCGATCCGGGAACTGCCGCTCGATGTGCGCCTTCAGCTCTCTGCGCCAAATCTCGCGCTGCGCGGTGCGAAGCTCCTCCTGATTGATCTCGGAATAGCCGCTGGCCCGTCCGGTCCAGTAGTCCTTGTTTTCGTTCAAAATCATTTTGCTGATCGCCATGGGTCACCATCGGCCTTTCTACCAGATTTCTGACCTTATCCTACCATGGCCGTTTCGCCGCAGACAACCTACCCCGGGGGATAAAAAACTGCACAAAAATGAAAAAGTCCGAAATCGGAACCCCTGGGGGAGGTTGTGCGGAGAAACCCGCTGTGTTAAAAGGAAAAAAGATGAAATGCTTCAGGAGGTGTGTCGATGGGCAAATATGTGCTTCGCAGAATCGTGCAGCTGATTCCGGTGCTGATCGGCATCACGTTTTTGTCCTTCGCCATGATGCGCATCGCCGGCAGCGACGCCATCACGGAAATGTACGGCAGCAAGGGCGGCGTGGATCAGGCGATCATCGACGCGGCGCGCGCGGATCTCGGTCTCGACAAGCCGTTTTTGACGCAGTATTTTTCCTGGCTCGGCGGCATGCTCACCGGCGACATGGGCACCAGCTACATCTCCGGGCGCAACGTGTTCGATACCTTTGTCTCCAAGCTCCCGGCGACGCTGCTTTTGACGGCACTGAGCATCCTGCTCACCATTATCATCTCCATCCCGCTCGGGGTGCTGGCCGCGGTGCGGCACGATCGGTTCACGGACTATCTCATCCGCTTCTGCAGCTTTGTCGGAAACTCGCTGCCCAATTTCTTCGTGGCCATGCTGCTCATGTACTTTCTCAGCATCAAGCTGGGCTGGCTCCCGGTGATTTCAAACGGCCTCTCCATCAAGAGCGCCGCCATGCCGACGCTCACGCTCGCCATCGCCATGAGCGCGAAGTACCTCCGTCAGGTGCGTGCCACGGTGCTGGAGGAGCTCAATAAAGACTATGTTACCGGCGCGCATGCCAGAGGCGTGCGCGGCCGCATCACGTTATGGCGCAGCGTCATGAAGTCCTCCATGCTGACCATCATCACGCTTTTGGCGCTCTCTATCGGAAGCCTGCTCGGCGGCACGGCCATCATCGAGAGCATCTTCATGTGGGATGGAGTCGGCAAGCTCGCCGTGGACGCGATTACCATGCGCGATTATCCCATCATTCAGGCCTACGTCGTCTGGATGGCGATCATCTATGTCCTCGTGAACCTGATCACCGATCTGCTGTATCATGCCATGGATCCCCGCATTCGACTGGGGGTGGTGCAGGATTGAAGAAGGAACCGACTGTCCGTGTGCAGAAGCTGCGCCGCGATACCCTCAAGGCCAGACTCATCCTCTTTGGCACGCTTGCGTTTTTGCTCCTGCTTGCGTCCGTCTTCTGTGAGCAGCTCTGCCCCTACGATCCCTATGCGCAGGATCTCTCCATCGCCAAGATGGCGCCGAGTGCCGAGCACATCTTCGGCACCGACCGCTATGGCCGCGATATGCTCTCGCGCGTCATCGTGGGCGCGAAGACCAGCATCTTTTCCACGCTGCTGCTCGTCGCCATCATCACCGTCATCGGCACCATCGTCGGCGTCTTCGCCGCGTGGGTCGGCGGCTGGACGGATACGATCCTCATGCGCATCTCCGACCTCTTTCTCGCGTTCCCCGGCCTCGTCTTCGCGCTGGCTGTGGCGGGCGTTCTCGGCGGCGGTCTGCACAACGCGATCATCGCGTTGGCTGCCATTTCGTGGCCGAAATTTGCCCGCATTGCCCGCAGCCAGACCCTGGCGCAAAAGGAGATGCCGTATTTTAGAGCGGCAAAGCTCGCGGGCGGCAGCTCCATGAAGATCATTGTGAAACACGTGCTCCCCAACATCATGGGGCCGATCCTCGTCACCTCCATGCTGGACATCGGCACCATGATGATGGAGCTCGCCGGTCTTTCCTTCCTCGGCCTCGGCGCCAAGCCCCCTGCCGCCGAGTGGGGCAGCATGATCTCGGATACCCGCGGTCTTCTCCAGACCGCCCCGTGGCTCACCTTCGCCCCCGGTCTCGCCATCTTTGTCTCCGTCATGATCTTCAATCTCCTCGGCGACACGGTGCGGGATTATCTCGATCCAAAGATGAGAACAAGATAAAGTGTGGAGTTTGGAGTGTGGAGTGTGGAGTTTAAAAGGGAAAAAACAATGCTACAGTATGACCGGGTGACCATTTCATACCAAGGAACACATGCGGTAGAGGACGTTTCCTTTTCTTTGGCCGAGGGCGAGATTCTCGGCATCGTGGGCGAATCCGGCAGCGGCAAGAGCACCCTCATAAAAGCCGCCATGGGGCTGCT
>JBGUHV010000044.1:0-10677 GCA_045112425.1 Oscillospiraceae bacterium | reverse complement strand
GGCTCGATCTGCAGCGGGTCGATCCGCTCATCGTGCCCGACGGCGCGCTGATTTTCTATGACATCGACACGCCGGAGAAGCTCTCGCAGACGCTCGCCGACGCGGAGAAGAAGCTCGCGGAGATCCAAAGCGCCGTTGCGCAGCGGCAGCCGAACCGGATCGCCGGCAGCGCTGCCGCGGCAAAGGCGGGGCTCGCTGCCTACCATCTCTGCCAGAGCACCAAAAAGTTCTATGCGGACGAGAAGTGCATCCGCTGCGGCAAGTGCGCCGCTGCCTGCCCGGCGGAGGCGATCCGCATGGTCGACGGCAGGCCCGTCTGGGTGAAGAGCAAATGCTATAAGTGCACCGGCTGCATCAACCGCTGCCCGGCCGGCGCGATCCAGTACGGCAGCAAAACCGCCAAACGCGGCCGCTATGTGAACCCGGAGCTGAACTGAAAGCGCCCCGGCGTTCCGGAATCTGAGACAGACAAGACGAAAGGCGAATCCGCATGCTGCGGATTCGCCTTTTCTCATATCGATTCAAACGGCGCGTGCTTCAGGGCTGCGGCGCCGTGGGCGCTGTGGGTGCGGTCGGCGCGGTGGGGGCTTCCGGCGCGGTGGGCTGCGCGGGCTCCGGCGCGGGCAGATCCGCCGCGCGCAGCAGCATCGTCACAGCCTCTGCGCGCGTGGCGCTGCGGGCCGATCCGATGGTTCCGTTTTCATAGCCCTTCACGATCCCGAGCGTCACCATCGCTGCCATGCTGTCCTCGGCCCAGTCGGGAATGCTGCCCGCGTCTGAGAAGCGCTCCAGCGCGGCAGGATCACCCGGCAGCGTGTGGCCGCAGACCCGCAGATATCTCGCAATCATCGCGCTCAGCTCCGCGCGGGTGATTACGTTTCCGGGGCGGAAGGTGTTGTCCTCATAGCCGTTGACGATTCCGTTCTCCGCCGCCCAGCAGAGCGGCGTGCAGTAATACTGCCCCGGCTCCGCATCCCGGAAGGGCACGTCCGCGCCGGACGCGGGGGAGCCGGCGAGGCGGTGCACCATCGTTACGAGCATGGCGCGGGTCACGGGGGTGTTCGGGCTCATCACGCCCGGCGCGGTGCCGTTGATCACGCCCATGCTCACGGCGCGGTCCAGCGCCGCATAGTGCCAGTCGGTCACGGTGACGTCCTTCATCTCGTGCCCGCCGGCGGAGCAGGTGATGAAGGCGACGGCGCTGTCGCTCAGCCCGGCGCACACGGCGCGGGCGCGCACGGTCGTGCCCGCGGGCACCGCGACGGGCGCGGTATAGCGCGGGCTGTCCTTCGTGGGGGCGGAGCCGTCCGTCGTGTAGTGAATCTCCGCGTTCGGCGTGCTGCAGGTCATGGTGACCGTGCCGCCGTCCAGCGAGAGCACGGGCGCGACGGTCTGCGTGGAGATTTGTGTGCCGTCGGCGGCGATTTTGTAGCTGCCGGCGTAGATGTTCTGCGACACGGGCACGATGGAATAGCCCCTCGCGAGCAGCGTCTCGATGATCTCGGGCAGCGCCTCGGTGGTGTGCTCCCCGTCGTTGTGGAACAGCACGATGCTGCCGGGCTTCACCTTCGAGAGCACGCGGCTTTTGATCTCGCCTGCGCTGTTGCCCGACCAGTCCAGACTGTCCACATCCCACTGAATCGGCGTGACGCCGAGATCGCGGATCGCGCGGATCACCGTGTCGTTATACTCCCCGTAGGGGCAGCGGAAGAGCGTCGGGCGCACGCCGGTGATGGCCTCGATCTTGTCGGAGCAGCCGTTGACCTCCGCCTGCACCTGCGAATAGGACAGCTGCGCGATGTGCGGGTGCGTCGAGGAGTGGTTCATGACCTCCATGCCGTTGTCGGCGAGCGTTTTGACCCAGTTCGGATAGGCGTCCACCCAGATGGACACCAGGAAGAACGTGGCCTTCACATGATAGCGGTTGAGAATGTTCAGGAGCGTCTGCGTGTGACTGTCGCCCCAGCTGGCGTCAAACGTGAGCGAGACGACCTTGTCGCTCCGCTGTACGCAGTAGATCGGAAGCTCTCTTGCGGCGGCGGCGCCGAAGGGGAGCAGGGCCGTGATCATCAGAACGGCCAGCAGCAATGCAAGGATTTTCGATTTCATTTCGTTTCACCTGTTTTCTTATATGGAATTCCATGTTATTATCGGCCAAAGGAAGGCAAAAATCAACCCTGAATGACAAATCGCATTGAAAAACGATCCCGCCGATGGTTGGAATCGTTTTTGTTGTCAAAGATGGCTGCAGGGGCGATTATGATGCCGGACGATGCCGAAGAAGTCAAAACAGCGACAGCTGCTCATGCTCCTCCGGAAGCTCCGCAATGTACCGGAAGCACGCCTCCGGGTCGTGCAGGACGCCGTGTTGTTCGCACTCGTCGTGAATGAGGCGCAGGAGCCCTCCCGCCCTCGGACTGCTCGCCTCGTACGCGCTGCCGTACCGGCGGCGGTATTCGCCGCTCAGGCCGGGGAAGTGCCGGTCGAGCGCGGCGTAATAGTATTCGCGGTTCCCGTCGCGCAGCGTCAGCCCTGCGCCGAAGCAGACGACGCCCCGCACCCCCGCGT
Source organism: Oscillospiraceae bacterium (assembly GCA_045112425.1). Classification (GTDB taxonomy): domain Bacteria; phylum Bacillota; class Clostridia; order Oscillospirales; family Oscillospiraceae; genus CAG-103. The sequence goes on along the minus strand of JBGUHV010000044.1, from coordinate 8,109 downwards.
CGAAGCAGTAATCCAGGATGCGGCGCACGTTCTCCTCCGTGTCCGTCAGAAACGGCAGGATCGGCGTGAGCCATACGACGGTCGGCACGCCCTGCTTTTGAAATGCCTTGAGCACCTCGTACCGTCGCGTGGTCGTGCAGACGTTCGGCTCGAGCACGCGGCTGAGCTTGTCGTCCGCGACGGTGAGCGTCATCTGCAGCACGGCCTTTGCCTTTTGGTGGATGCGGTCAAAGAGCTCCAGATCGCGCAGCACAAGATCGGACTTCGTGATCACGGACGCCCCGAAGCCGTATCGGTCAAGGAGCTCCAGGCAGCGCCGGGTGAGCTGCAGCTCTTGTTCGCACGGCTGGTACGGGTCGCTCATCGAGCCGGTGGAGATGACGATGCGCTTGCGCCGCTTTTTCAAAACGTCCTCCAGCAGCGCCGGCGCGTTTTGCTTGACTTCAATGTCCTCGAACGGGTGCGTAAACCGGTAGCAGTCGCTCCGGCTGTCGCAGTAGACACAGCCGTGCGCGCACCCGCGGTAGAGATTCATCCCGTTATGGCGCGTCAAAAGCGCTTTTGCCTCTACAAAATGCATGTGCATCCCCACGATTCTTTGATCTCATTCCCATCATAGCCGCTCTTTGCCTGCGCGTCAATGCCCTGTGTTTGGAGAAAACTGGGTATCAAGTTTTTTCATGTGCTCCATGCGTAAATTGCGTTTTACAGAAATCCATTTCGGCGTTAGGATAGATCCCGTCAGAGAAATCACAAAAAGGAAGTGTATGCATCCATGGAGAACCGGCAGCCCGACCAGAAGCAGCGCTACGGCCTGCTCACCGCCATCACGCTGATCACCGGCACGGTCATCGGCAGCGGCATCTTCTTCAAGGCCTCCAGCGTCCTCACGGCCACGAACGGCAGCGTGCCGCTCGGCATCCTCATGTTCGCCCTGGCCGCCCTCGCCATCATCTTCGGCAGCCTCGCCATCGGGCAGATCTCCGCCCGCACCGACAAGCCCGGCGGCATCATGACGTATTATGAGGAATTCATCAGCCCGCGCATGGCCTGTGCCTACGGCTGGTTCGAGGTCTTCATCCACTATCCCGCGATCATCGCGGTGCTCTCGTGGATCGTGGGCGTCTATTTCTGCACCCTGTTCAACATCGACGGCTCCGTTCTCCTCCAGTGCCTGATCGGCACGGCGTGGATTCTCATCTGCTTTGCGTTTAACACCCTCTCCCGCAAGGGCGGCGGCTATTTCCAGAACGCCGCCACCTTCATCAAGCTCGTGCCGCTGCTGCTCGTGGCGATCTTCGGTCTCCTCCTCGGCGACCCGATCACGGCGCTCAAGGCGCGCCCCGTCGCGGCGAACTCCGCCGCCGGCCTGCTCGCGGCCGTGGGGCCGCTCTGCTTTGCCTATGACGGCTGGCACGTCGCCACCTTCGTGCAGTCGGACATCAAGAACCCGAAGCGCAACATGCCGCTCGCGCTGTCCATCACGCCGATTGTCATCACGATTGTCTACATCTGCTATTTCTGGGGCATCTCGGGCATCCTCGGCCCCGAGAAGGTCATGGAGATGGGCTCGGCGCACGTCGCCGCCGCGATGGAAAAGATCCTCGGGCCCCTCGGCGGCAGGGTGTTCTTCGTCTTCGTCATCGTCTCCGTCATGGGCACGGTCAACGGCGAGACCATGGGCCTGTGCCGCACGCCGTACGCGCTCTCTCTGCGCAGCATGTTCCCTGCGGCGGAGAAGTTCTCCGTCATGAACAAGGCGGACATGCCGGTCTATTCGTGCCTTCTGAGCATGGTGCTCTCCCTCGCGTGGATGGTCATGCATTATCTCTGCCAGACCACCGGCATCCTCGGCGGCTCGGACGTGTCGGAGATCGCCATCATGTCGAGCTATCTGCTCTATATCCCGCTCTACGTCGTCGTCTTCAAGCTCTGGCGGCAGCATGAGATCAAGAACGTCTTCATGGGCCTCATCGTGCCCGTGCTCGCGGTGCTCGGCTCCTGCATCGCCATCCTCGGCGGCCTGCAGAACCCGCTCTTTGTCTGGTATCTGCTCATCTGCGGCGCCATTCTGCTCATCGCCTTCCTCTATTACGGCAGGCACAAAAACGACATTCATACCGTGTGACCCCAAAGCCCCGGCGCCCGAAGGCGCCGGGGCTTTGATCTTCTCTTTTCAAATCCGCCCTCCCGTGCTATGATATATGATCATGATGCGCGCCGGCGGAATCCGAAAAAATGTCGCCCCGCAGGCGACCTCTCGGGTGCGAAAATCTCCTATACTGTGACCGTAAGCCAAACCACACATCACATTCAGGAGGAATGCACCATGAAAAACAACATCACCGAGCTCGTCTTCATTCTCGACCGCAGCGGCTCCATGTCCGGCCTCGAGGCCGACACCATCGGCGGCTTCAACAGCCTCATCGAAAAGCAGAGAAAGCAGGACGGCGAGTGCTTCGTCTCCGCGATCCTGTTTGACAATGAAAGCGAGGTCATTCACGACCGCGTCAGGCTCGCGGACGTGAAGCCCATGACCGACCGGGATTACACCGTGCGCGGCTGCACCGCCCTGCTCGACGCCCTCGGCGGCGCGATCCGCCACATCGCGAACATCCACAAATACGCCCGCCCTGAGGACGTGCCGGAGCACACCGTCTTCGTCATCACCACCGACGGCATGGAGAACGCCAGCCGCCGCTATGACGCCGACCGCGTCAAGCGCATGATCGAGCACGAGAAGGAGAAATACGGCTGGGAGTTTCTCTTCCTCGCGGCGAACATCGACGCGGTTTCCACCGCGCGCCGCTTCGGCATCAGCGAGGATCGCGCCGTGAACTACCACGCCGACCGTCAGGGCACGGAGGTCGTCTATGCCACCGTGGCGGAGGCCGTGAGCAATGTGCGCGCCAATGCGCCGCTCGCCCCGAGCTGGGCAGGCCGCATCAACGCCGATTATAACGGCCGCAAAAAGAAGAACCGATAACACGAATCAGAGGGAGGAAGCCCATGCTTTACACAGCTCAGACCAAGCGCGCCATGAAGCTCTGCTTCGCCGCGCACCGCGACCAGACCGACCGGAGCGGCCTGCCGTATGTGTTCCATCCGTTCCATCTCGCCGAGCAGATGCCCGATGAGGTCACGACCGTCGCCGCCCTGCTGCACGACGTGGTGGAGGACACGGACTATACGCTGGAGGATCTGCGCGCCATGGGCTTTCCCGCCGCCGCCATTGACGCCGTCGCCCTGCTGACGCACGACGACGCCGAGCCGTATCTCGACTATGTTGCCCGCGTGCGGCAAAACCCCGTCGCCGCCGCCGTGAAGCTCGCCGATCTCAGACACAACAGCGATCTCACCCGGCTCGATCGCGTCGGGCCGAAGGATCTCGCGCGCGCGGAGAAATACCGCCGCGCCATCGAGATCCTGCAGGCGGAGTAAGCGGAGGCGGAGCGGATGGAAGAACCGGGATTTACCCTTTCGCTCGCGGCGGTCGACGCCCTGCCGGTGCTGTTTTTCGGCGCGGCGGCAGCGATGCTCGGCGTGAAGCTCCAAAGCGCGGTGTTTATCATCGGCGCGGCGCTCTGCCTGCTCGCCGGGGCGGGGAAGGTCGTCTGGAAGCTGCTCATCGCGCTGCGGGGGAAGGATGTGGCCGTCCTCGGCGCGCAGCTGCGCTTTGTGATGCCGGCGGGCTTTGCGCTGATGCTCGTCGGCGCGATGCTTGCCGAGGGCGAGACTGTGCGCGCGCTGCTGCATGCCGCCGTGCGTCTGCCGTCGGCGGCGTTTTTCGCCCTCGGCGTCGTCGGCGTCGCCGCCATGATCGTCTGCGCAGGGAAGTTCGACCGGCGCGATGTGCGCGGCAACTGGATCGAGCAGTGCATCAACGCCGCCGCGCAGGGCTGCGTCCTGCTCGGAGTCATCCTGCTGTAAAAAACAAAAACCGCCGGAGATCCAGGTCGGATCTCCGGCGGTCATCATTTCCGGTTATTGATTGTAGCCCATGGGATTCTTGCTCTGCCAGTTCCACGTGTCGCGGCACATGTCCACGATGTCGTACTGCGCCTTCCAGAGCAGGAGCTCGGCGCTCTTGTCCGGGCAGGCGTAGCAGACGGGCAGGTCGCCCGCGCGGCGCGGCGCGAACTCAAACGGCACGACGAGGTGGTTCGCCGTCTCGAAGGCGCGCACCATCTCCAGCACGCTCACGCCCCTGCCGGTGCCGAGATTGAACACGCTCTCGCCGGCGTGCTGATCCATATAGGCAATCGCGGCGACGTGGCCGCGCGCGAGATCGACGACGTGGATGTAGTCGCGGATGCAGGTGCCGTCCGGCGTGTCATAGTCGTTGCCGAAGATGCTCAGCTTTTCGCGGCGGCCGATGGCGGTCTGCGAGATGAAGGGCATGAGGTTGTTCGGGATGCCGCGCGGGTCCTCGCCGATCAGGCCGCTGGCGTGCGCGCCGACGGGGTTGAAGTAGCGCAGCAGCACCACCGACCAGCTCGGGTCCGCCACGACGCAGTCGCGCAGCACCTGCTCGCAGACGTATTTTGTCCAGCCATAGGGGTTGGTGCAGTTGCCGGTGCGGCTCGTCTCATAGAGCGGCATCGGATTGTCGCCGGAGTAGACCGTTGCGGAGGAGGAGAAGATGATCTTCTTCACGTTGTGCTTGCGCATCGTCTGCACGAGCACGATCGTGGAGTTGAGGTTGTTGTCGTAATATTCGAGCGGCATGCGCACGCTCTCGCCCACGGCCTTGAGCCCGGCGAAGTGAATGACGCAGTCGATCTGATGGCGGCGGAACACCTCGTCGAGACGCTCGCGGTCGCGCACGTCGATCTGATAGAAGGTCACGTTCTTATCCGTGATCTGCTCCACGCGGCGGCCTGCCTCCGCGCTGGAGTTCACGAGATTGTCCACGATCACGACTTCCATGCCCTGCTTGAGAAGCTCCACGCAGGTGTGGCTGCCGATATAGCCCATGCCGCCGGTTACCAATACGGTCATGATAAAATCCTCCCGAAATGCCCGAAAACCTCGGGTTGTTTTGACGAAAATCCCGCCCGCCGCGCGCAGGGAAGCCTCTGCCGGAGCAGGCGTTTCTATTGTAATGTAAAACAGCGGGGAATGCAACCACGAGTTTTGAATCTGATTTCAAGAAAAAATGCCCGAAACCGGCCGGTTTTGCCGGGAAATTAAATCAAAATCCACGAAAAAAGCGAAAATTGGATTGATTTGTTGAAAACGCCGATTGACGGCGGCAAAAAAAGAGGCTAAACTGCAAGCAAGTTCCGCAGCGGCGGATCGGGCCAGTGCATCTGCTTTCTCCTTTGTTTTCACCCTACCTATCTACCTCTATCTCCTCCGATGCACTGGAAAAACGGACGAGTCCCCACCGCCGCGCGGAAATTGATATAGATGACGTCGCCTTGAGGCGGCGATTTTTTATGCCTCTCGGTTGACAGGCTTTCCTGCGAACGATAAAATATTTCGTAATCCATCACACCTCGGAGGAACGGCATGGCGTTCATTTCGCTCAAATTCTTTGTGTTTTTCGCCCTTGTGCTGGCGGGCTGGTTTCTGCTCCCGGCGCGGGGGCAAAAGCTGTTTCTGCTCGCGGCGTGCTGGGTGTTTTACGCGCTGCAGAGCGGCGGCCTGCTCGCGCTGCTGCTTCTGAGCACGCTCGTGTCGTATCTCGCGGCGCTGGCGATGGAGCGGCGCACGCTCGGCCGGCGGCGGCTCTGGCTCTGGCTCGGCTGCCTGTTCTGCTTCGGGCTGCTGTTTTTCTATAAATACTTCGCCTTCTTCTTCGGGCCGGTGCTGCGTCTTGCGCAGCTCCCGCTCCCGGCGTGGACGGCGTCGCTCGCCGTTCCGGCGGGGCTGTCGTTTTTCACGTTTTCGATCACGGGCTACCTCTTCGACGTTTACCGCGAAAAGCTTCCGGCGGAGCGGAGCTTTGTGCACTATGCGGTCTTCACGGCCTTCTTCCCGGCGATTCTCGCCGGCCCCGTCGGCATGGCGCGGACGTTTCTGCCTCAACTGCGGCAGCGGCAGACCTTCGACGTCGAGCGGCTGAAGGCGGGCGTGCTGCGCTTTGTCTTCGGCGTGTTTGAAAAGCTCGCCGTGGCGGACGTGATCGCCATCGCCGTCAACGCGGCCTATTCCGGCGAGCAGGAGGTCTCGGGCGGCATGTGGCTGCTCGTGGCGCTGGGCTACTCGCTGCAGATCTATTTCGACTTCGCCGGCTATTCGCACATGGCGCTCGGCGCGGCGGAGGCGCTCGGCCTCACGCTCACGGAGAACTTCGCCGCCCCGTACTATTCGCTCTCCGTGCGCAGCTTCTGGAAAAAGTGGCACATTTCGCTCACCGGCTGGTTCCGGGAGTATCTCTATTTCCCGCTCGGCGGCAGCCGCCGGGGCCGCGCGCGGACGTATCTGAACATTCTCATCGTCTTCACCGTCAGCGGGCTCTGGCACGGCGCCGCGATGACCTACGTCTGCTGGGGTCTGCTCAACGGCGTGCTGCAGGTGCTGGAAATGCTCGCCCAGCCGGTCACGACGCGGCTGGATGCGCGGCTTGAGCGCAGCCCGCTGCGCTTTGTCCGCGCCGCGGTGCGCGCGGCGGTCACGTTTCTGCTCATCTCGGCCACGTGGGTGCTCTTCCGCGCCAATTCGCTCGCGCAGGCGGCGCAGATCGGCGGGGAGATTCTCGGCATCGTGCGAAGCGGCTTCGGCGCGCAGTCGCTCCTCGATCTCGGCCTCACGCTGCGCCAGCAGCTGGCGCTGGCCTTCTGTCTCGGCGTGTGCGCCGCGGCGGACGCGCTGAGCCTGCGCGGCTCGATCCGGAAGCGGCTGAGCGAAACGCTCCTGCCGTATTACGCGGCGGTGTTTCTGCTCGTTCTGGCCACCTGCCTGCTCGGCGCCTACGGCGAGGGCTTTGCCGCGCAGGATTTCGTCTATTTCAAGTATTGAGGAGGGGCGCGGCATGAAACAAACTGCTTCCCGCCGCCACGCGGCGGATCTCCTCCTCGCGCTGATCACGGCGGCGGCGCTGCTCGTGATCCTGTATCTCGCGGGCACCCGGCTCATGCCGCACCGCTATGACTACGGCGCGGTCTGGGAGTCCTATCTCGCCGAGGAGCCGGACACGGTCGACGTGCTGTTTTTCGGCTCGTCCATGAGCTACTGCGACGTGATGCCCGCCGTGATCTGGCGGGAGACCGGCCTGACCTCGTTTGTGATGGCGGGGCCGGAGCAGACGCCGGAGGTCATGCTCCCCTATGTGCGCGAGGCGCTGAAAACGCAGCGCGGCGCCTGCGTCGTCGCGGAGATCAGCGGCGCGTTCTTCGAGCGCACCACGAGCTATTCCAGAGTCAACGTGGGCTATATGCCCTTTTCCCCCAACCGCGTCCGCGCGGGTCTCGCCTGCGAGCGCGGGATGCTGCGCCTCTCGGTGTTCCCGATCTATTTCTTCCACAGCGAGCTGCTCGCGCCGCAGCCGAGCATCACGGAGCTCTCGGCGGAGGACGGGCGCATGCTCTGCGGCTATACGATGCTTACCGACGCCGAGCCGCAGACGGGCTCTGCCGACCGCGAGGAGCTGCAGCTGCCCGGCTCGGAGGCGTATGAGGCGCACGCGCAGGCGCTCGAGGCGCTCGCGCGGTATTGCCGGGAGGAGAACGTCCGGCTGGTGTGCTACTTTGCGCCGGCGACGGAAACGATCCCCGCCGCGGCGCGCGAGACGCTGCGCAGCCGCCTGCTGGCCGCCGGCTGCGAAACCGTCTGGGATCTCACGAACGAGGCGGCGGCCCTCGGCATTGACGACGCCGCGGACTGGTACGACAGCCTGCACTTCAACCGCTTCGGCGCGGAGAAGTTCTCCGCCGCGCTGGCAGGGCGGCTCTCAGAGCTCGGCGTCAAGCCCTCCGGCAGGGGAGACGAAGCCCTCTGGGCCCGACGCGTCGACTACCTCTTCTCCGAATGAAAACACCCCCGATTGCACGGCAATTGCACGGCAATCGGGGTGGTTTGAGACTGTCAAAGAACTGTGTTCTTTGACAGTCAAAGGGATGCTCGCGCTCCATCGCGGCAGGCGTTGCCTGCCTTGGTCGGCGC
>JBGUHV010000043.1:0-12086 GCA_045112425.1 Oscillospiraceae bacterium | reverse complement strand
GCTTTGAAGCCGAGACCGTTCTGCGCAGTGCAGCCGCTTCGTTAAAACAGCCTTTCTCTTTGAACGAAAGCAAAAAAGGGCTGCCGGTAAAACCGACTCCCCCGACCCGCGATGCCGTGTGATCCCAAATATAACCTGCACGAAGAGCAGGTGGGTCGCCTCCCCGCTGGATCCTTGCTTCCAACGTCCAAAGACGGTACAAGCCGCTCCGGGAGGCCTGCAATCCTCAGCGGGAGTTTATCCGGCGTCCCTTATAAGAGATGTGGGTCTAAATGGGATCTAAGCAAACCTTGCTCCACGCACACCGCAGGACACGAATTCAGTTTTCTTCCTCTTCCGACTCGAGGATCTGCATATAGGTCTCATAGACCAGATCCAGCTCATCGTCATCGTCGATGGAGGCATAGACCTCCATGCCGTCCTCCTCCTCGATGCGGAGCAGAATGATGCCGTAATCGGGATCGGTCTCCTCCATATCGGCGGGAAGCGCAGCCATATATTCCTGATCATTTACTTCAAACGAGCCGAGCACCTCCAGGTCGAAGGTTTCGCCGTTTTCATCCTCAATGGTCAACAGGTCCATGCCGAGTTCCTCGTCCATAACGCTGTCTCCTTCCTGATCGTTTGTGGTTCTATTTTAACGCATTCGGGAACAGAAAGCAAGAGAATTCAGAAGAATTCAGGAATCGCCGAAATCCTCCAGCAGGAGCATGAGCTGTTCGCGGCTGCCGACCGTGAGGCCGCCCTCCAGCAGGCGCTGGTCGGCGCGGCGCAGCGAATCGGTGCGGATGGCGGTGATCTGCACGGGCTCGCGCGGCTGCTGCGGCGCGAACACGCTCACATAGCCCCGGTAATCCCGGAGAACAAACTGTGCCGATAAGCCGTCAAAGCTCACGGGCGCCGCCTCCGGGCGGCGGAAGCTGCGCGCGCACAGCACCGCGCAGAGCACGGCGCACGCCGCGAGCACCCCGACGGCGGAGACCTTCCAAGCCGAATTTCGCATGATGAATCGCTCCTTCCTGTTCCTATTTTGAACAATTTCTGAAAAAGCGATTCATAATTGCGGAAAAACGGCAAAAGCAGTTGTGCGCCGTTGACAATCTGTGGTATACTCTTATGAGTATCCTGGCATTTTTACGCAAGGGAGGTGTCTTCACACCGATGGCTTCCAGAGGCAAGAAAAGCAAGGTCCGCTCTGTGGCCGACGGAACGGCCAGCGCGACGGCAAGCGTCGCCGGGTCGATTCTGCGCACCATCGGCACGATCATTCTGATCTTCATCGTGACGGCACTGCTGTTCATGTGCATCTTCGCTTACTACGTCAAGACCTGCCTTTCCACCGAGCTGGACGTTCAGCTGGAGGACTTCACCGTTTCGCTCTCCAGCTCGATCCTCTATCAGGACACGAACGGCGGCTGGCAGAAGCTCGTGGGGCTCTCCAGTCTGGAAAAGCGCGTTTGGGTCGAATATGACGAGATTCCCGAGGATCTGATGCACGCAGCGGTCGCGATTGAGGACCAGCGCTTTTATCAGCATAAGGGTGTGGACTGGTACCGCACGACCGGCGCGTTCGTGAACATGTTCCTCGGCATGCGCAATGACTTCGGCGGCTCCACGATCACCCAGCAGCTCATCAAGAACCTCACGCATCAGGACGATATCACCGTGCAGCGCAAGCTGCTTGAGATCTTCCAGGCGCTGCAGCTCGAGAAGAACTACAGCAAGGAAGAGATCATGGAGTGGTATCTGAACGTGATCTACTTCGGCGAGGGCTCCTACGGCATTTACACCGCCGCCGAGACCTACTTCAACAAGGCGCCGAAGGATCTCACGCTCTCGGAATGCGCGAGCATCGTGAGCATCACGAACAACCCCTCGAAGTACGATCCCTTCATCAGCTCGGAGAACAACAACAACCGCCGCATCACCGTGCTCGACAAGATGTATGAGCTGGAGTTCATCACCAAGGAGCAGCACGACGCCGCCGTGGCCGAGGTGCCCGCCTTCGTGCACACGGAGACAGACACCGCCACCAACACGGTTTACAGCTACTACGCCGAGACCGTGATCGAGGACGTCATCCGCGCGCTCATGGCCGACCGCAGCATCAGCCGCGACACGGCCAAGCAGCTGCTCTATCAGGGCGGCTATCAGGTCTATTCCTGCTACAACCCGGAGATCCAGTCGATCGTGGATTCGTACTACACCGATCTGAGCAAGCTCCCCGTCGGCACGAGCGCCTCGGGGCAGCAGTTTGAATCCGCCATCGTGATCCTCGATCCCTACACGGGCGAGATCGCCGCGCTCTGCGGCGGCACGGGCGAGAAGACGATCAACTTCGGCACGAACCGTGCCACGCAGTCGCAGCGCCCGCCCGGATCCTCCATCAAGCCCATCGCGGTCTACGGCCCGGCGATGGAGCTCGGCCTGATCACGCAGAACACGCTGGTGAACGACTCGTCGAGCATCAAGCTCAAGGGCACGAGCTGGTATCCGAGAAACTCCGGCGGCGGCAACTACGGCGTGATCACCATCCGCCGCGGCCTGCAGAGCTCGCTGAACACCGTCTCCGCGCAGATTCTCGACAAGCTCACCCCGCAGGTCTCCTTCCAGTTCCTGAAGGAAAAGCTCGGCGTGACGAGCCTGATCGACGCCGACTGCGACTACGCCCCGCTCTCCCTCGGCCAGCTCACCAACGGCATCACCGTGCGCGAGATGGCGCAGGCCTACAGCGCGTTCGTCAACGACGGCACCTTTACCTACGCAAGAACCTTCAACTATGTGACGGACTCCGCCGGCAACGTGGTGCTGGAAAACCCCGCCCGCACGATCACGGCCTTCAAGCAGAACGTGGCGTGGAACATGACGGACATGCTCTTCAACGCCGTCAACGCCGGCACCGGTACGGAGGCGCGGCTGTCGAACATGCCCGTTGCCGGCAAGACCGGCACGACGACTGCGGACTATGACCGCTGGTTCGTCGGCTTCACGCCGTACTATGTGGCGGCGGTCTGGACCGGCTATGACACGAACGAGAAGATCGTGGCCTACGGCAACCCCGCCGCGCAGATCTGGCGCAGCGTCATGTCGCAGGTGCACGCGAACCTGCCGTACAAGGCGTTCCCGACGCCGGAGATCGGCAAGCCGACCGGCATTTTCGGCAACCTCGTCATCTCGACGCCGACGCCGACGCCGACGGCAACGCCGACGCCGGAGGCCACCAAGCCGCCGGACAATCCGCCCCCGCCGGATGAGGGCGGCAACCCATAAAAATTAAAAAGTGGGAGATCTTTGGATCTCCCACTTTTTTGAGGCTGTCAAAGAACATGGTTCTTTGACAGTATGAAACAGCAGGAGATCAGATGGATCTCCTGCTGTTTTTTGCATCTTTATAGGTACTCTGGAGCGCGCAGAATGCGATGCAGCGGTCGCGGGCGCCGGCCTGCTGCAGATCGTTGAGCATCAGTACGACGCGGATGCTCCGCAGCGCCAGCATGGACTCGCTGGCCAGCGTGAGCAGCATCAGGCCGGTGAAGGCCGTGGCATTCGTGAAGCGCATGCGCGCCTTGACGCCGAACGCCGCCTTTTCGATGCGGCTGAACTTCGCGAGAACGCGGTTGAGCTGACCGTAAACCTCCGGGAAGCCGGCCGTATCGATGGGCTCATCCAGCACGGTCTCGCCGTCATAGTCGATCCGCATCCGGCTGTGAAGCTCGCGCGGCATGCTCCTGACCGTCGTTTTGGGCGGCACGATGTGGCGCAGCGTGCAGACGGCGCGGCGCTCCTCGCCGAGCACCCAGTGCTCGTCCACGGAGCGGATGCAGCCGCGCTGCGGATAGATGTTCAGCAGCTCCTCCTCCGACCCCTTCGTGAGCCCCCTGGCGCGCAGATGGGCATAGAAGCTGGAGGCCGAGCTCAGTACCTCGAACAGATGCAGACACTGGGCCTCGCCCGCCGTGGGGCAGAGGCGGCAAAAATCGGCAAACGGCCTGCCGCGCAGAACGCGCGCCATGCACTGCTCGAGATGGCGGAAATCGCACAGCCGTCCGAGCCCGCCGTGGCTGCGCCGGTCGAGACTCACGCCGTGGACGGTGCCGTCCCAGCGCACGAGAATCGTGGCGACGATGGTCTCCTCCAGCGGAACGCCGCCGAAGCGATAGATGCTCTTCTGCCAGGCGGTGAGGATGACGCCATACACCGCGGGAACGCAGTTGGTGCCCCGGTAGCGCGTGATGACAGCTTTGAAATCAAAGCTGCGGCTTTTGAAAATGAAGTCGTGGTCAAAGGCGACGTTGCGGCGGTCCAGATCCCGCTGCAGCGTCAGAGACATTCGATATGACCCTCCTGCACGAGGCAGAGCACGTCGTTGAACGTCTCGATTTTGGTGATGGCTTCATCCGGGATGCGGATGTTGAATTCCTCCTCCGCCTGAGCGGCAATGTCCGCAAAGTCAAAGGACGTGAGGCCGAGATCCGCAATGAGGCGGGTGTCGGACTGGATCGTTTCGGGATTCACGTCGGCAGCTTCGGCCAGAATTTCCTTGAGTCTTTCTTCCATTATGCTTTCTCCTTTCGCCGTTCATAGCGTTTGATTTTCTGAGTCGCGGTCTTTTCAAAGGGCTCGGAGCGCATCACGAGATCTCCGATCTGCTGAAACGCGCTCACGGTGCGGTTGACGCGGCTGATGGCCTGCCAGAGGCTCTCCCGATCCGGGAACAGGCTCGGATCCGCCCAGACCTCGGCGGTGATGCAGCCGTTTTTCTCATAGACCACCGCGTCGAGAATACCCTCTACGCGGTAGAGCTTCTGCTCGAGCGCCTCGGGCGAGACGTTCTCGCCGTTGGGAAGGACGATCAGATTCTTGCAGCGCCCGTCGTAATAGAGGAAGCCGTCGGCGTCGAAGTGGCCGAGATCGCCCGTGTGAAACCAGCCGTCCTGATAGGCAGCGGCGGTGGAGACGGGGTCTTTATAGTACCCGGCGGAGACGCTCTCCCCTCGCACGCAGATCTCGCCCCCGATGATCTGCACCTCGCAGCTGGGGAACACCTGACCGATGGAGCCGGGGCGGTTGCACTCCGGCGTGTTGCAGGCGACAATCGGCGAGCACTCGGTGATGCCGTAGCCCTGCAGGACGGTGATGCCGAGGCCGTCGAAGAAGGTGATCAGCTCCGGATCGAGCGCGGCGCCGCCGCAGATGAAATAGCGGAGGTTTTTGCCCAGCGTCTCAAATACCTCAGCGAAGAGCTTGCGCGAAATGTCGATCCCGCGCCGCCGGAACTTCAGGCTGATGCGCATGGCCTTTTCAAACTGCTCGGTTTTGCCGCGGCGCCTGACCTGCAGGAGAATCTCCTTTTTCAGCGTCTGCAGGAGGAGCGGCACCGTAACGATGATGGTGGGCTGGTGCTTTTTGAGATTGGACTTGACGGTGCGCAGGCTCTGATTGATATAGAGCGTGCCGCCGCAGTGCAGCGCGCCGACGATGTTCGTCATCATCTCGAAGGTGTGGCTCGGCGGCATGATGCTAAGGCCCGTATCCTTCGGCGAGAGCGGGAGAATCGGCATGGCGGCGGAGACCATGGCGCCGAGGTTGCGGTGCGTGAGCATGACGCAGCGGCTCTGCTCGGTGGTGCCGCTCGTGAAATAGAGCGCGCAGACGTCCTCCTGCTGCAGCGGCGGGAAGGTGGCGGCGCCCACGGAATCGAGCTCGTACAGGAGAGAATGCATCTCGAAGATCTCGAGCCCCGGCTGGCCCTCGCGCAGCGCGACGGCGTCCTTCTCGCAGCTTTTGTCATACAGGAGGATGACGCTGTCTGACCGTACGAGACAGGAGGCCTGATCGTCCAGCGGGGAGCCGTAATAGAGCGGAACGACGGCGCAGCCGCTGCTGATCACCGCGAAAAAGCAGGTGAGCCAGGCGGCACAGTTCGGCCCAAGCAGCGCAATATGGCACCCGGTCTGCCCCCGGCGGGAGATCCAGCTTCCGAACTGGCCGCAGGCCTCCAGCAGCCCCTGCCCCGTGACAAACGGAAACGCCGGGTCATGGCTCAGGTAAAACTGCGTCTGCGGAAACTGCTCTGCGGCGTGAAACACCAGCTGACGCAAATCCGCATACAGCTGTGTGCGCTCCGCTTGCATGGACATCCTCCCTCCTGCTGATTGACGAATGGTTCCTGTACATATAATCCTGCTTATTATAGTATTTTACCATTCGATTTTTATGCCGTCAATTCCTCTTTCACGTTATTTCTGAAACAAATACAGCAGCGGGCGCCGGAGCGTCCGCTGCTGCATCATGTGGTGATCATTTCTTGTTCTTGTTATAAATCGTCATGAGCCCCTTGAGGAGGAGCTGCTCGTCGATGAGGATCTCCCGCCGGCAGTGCGGGATGATCGTGTTGGCGAGGCCGCCGGTGGAGACGACGGTGCACTTTTCGCCGAGCTCGGCTTCGATGAGATCCAGCGCGCCGTCGATGGCGCAGGCCGTGCCGAAGATGAGGCCGCTCTGCATGCAGGCGACGGTGTTGCTGCCGATGGCGTGCTTCGGCGCGTCCAGGCTGATGTGCGGCAGCTGCGAGGTGCGGCTTGCGAGCGAATCGACCGCCACGCGCAGGCCCGGCATGATCATGCCGCCGAGAAACTGCTTCTCCCCGTCGACGACGGAGATCGTCGTCGCCGTGCCCATGTCCACAATGATGAGCGGGCACGGGTAGCTCCCGATGGCGCCGACGGCGTCGGCCACGCGGTCGCTGCCGAGAGAGCCGGGGTTTTCCAGCTTGATGTTCAGCCCGGTCTTGACGCCGGGGCCGAGCACCAGCGCATCCTTACCGATGACGCGGCGCACCGCCGCGCGCACGGTCTGCGTGATGCCGGGCACGACGGACGAGACGATGCCGCCCTCAAACGACGAGGGCGTGAGATTGTAAAGGTCGAGCAGCGTGCGGATCGTGACGGTATATTCCAGCTCCGTCGCATTGCGGTTGGTGGACAGCCGCTCCTCGAAGACGACGCGCTCGCCCTCGAAGCAGCCGAGCACGATGTTGGAGTTGCCGATATCGACAGCCAGAACCATGGGAAATCACTCCGATCTGTTTCGTTGTCGGAACTGCAGGCAGAACGGTTTCTGCTGCGGTGCCGGGATCCTTCGTCGTCAGAAGAAACTCGCTCCACGCCGCTGCCGCGCATAGCGCGACGGCTCCGTATCCGCTCCTTCCTTCTTCCTCTCCAAATCAAACTTGAAGTTTGATTTGGTTTAGCGGAGTCTGACGCGCTCCGCTCAGGATGACAGGGAAAATTATTTCGTCTTGATCGGCAGGAGCTTCGCCTTGTAGAGCGCGAGCACGACGCCGCCGGTCACGATGGTGGAGACAATCATTTCAAACACGGCGTTGACGCCGACGAACGCGCAGACAAAGGCGATCACATTTCTGCCATTGATCAGGCCCTGCACATACTCGGTATTGCCGAAGAGCGCCACGAGCGCGCTCATGAAAAAGAGCGTGTTGAGAAACGCCGAGAAAAAGCCGGTGATGAAGCCTGCGGGCTTGTAGCCGATGGACTTTTCGCAGCCGCGGAAGATGAGGCCGACGAGAAAGCCGTCCAGCAGGCGGGGCACAAAGCGCTGCACAAACGCGAGGAAGGGGTTGATGGAAAAGAGCGTGGCGCCCATGCCGCTGGGGATGCCGATGCCAAGGCACTGCAGGAAGCTGAGCAGACCGAAAACGGCTCCCATGGCGGCTCCGCCTGCGGGTCCGAGGGCTGCTGCAGCAATGGCGATGGGGATGATGTTGAGCGTGATGGACAGCGGCCCAATCGGGATCGTGCCGATCGGCGTGAACGAGAACACGATCAGGATGGCCGTCATCAGGCCCAGAATGACGAGGGATCTGGTGCTGGTACTGCGTTTCATATTTAGTTTTCCTCCTTGTTATCGCTCCCTCCGGCGAGGGATGCAACACAAAATTCGCCTGCATCTTACCACAGGCGGGAAGAATTGTAAACCGGAAAACCAAAGTTTCCGGGCTGCCGGTGAAAAAAGTTTTGCTTTTTACCGCCGTATGCGATACACTTTTCTCAGGAGGGATGCTTCATGCTGAAGGGAAAAACCGCAGTGCTCGCCGTGACCGGGAGCATTGCCGCCTATAAAATCGCAAATCTCGCGCGTATGCTGAAAAAGCTCGGCTGCAGCGTGCAGGTGCTCATGACCGAGAACGCGACGAATTTTATCAATCCGATCACCTTTGAGACGCTCACATCGAACAGATGTTTCATCGACACATTCGACCGCAACTTCCAGTACAGCGTGGAGCACGTCGCACTCGCCAAGCAGGCGGACGTCGTGATGATCGCGCCGGCGGACGCGAACGTGATCGGCAAGATCGCAAACGGCATCGCGGACGATATGCTCACGACAACCGTGATGGCCTGCCCGTGCAAAAAGCTCGTGGCGCCCGCGATGAACCACAACATGTATCACAACCCCATCGTGCAGGATAACATCAGGAAGCTCGCGGCTTACGGCTACGGCATCATCACGCCGGACACTGGCATGCTCGCAAACGGCGACATCGGCGACGGTCGGATGCCCGAGGAGCGCGTGCTGCTCGAGCACATTCTGCGCGAGATCGCCTGCGAGAAGGATCTCGCGGGCAAGCGCGTGCTCGTCACGGCGGGCGCGACGCGCGAGGCGATCGACCCCGTGCGGTTCATCACCAACCACTCCTCCGGCAAGATGGGCTTTGCCATCGCGCGCGCGGCGATGCTCCGCGGCGCTACGGTCACCATCGTCGCCGCGCACACGGACGTGGCGCCGCCGATGTTCTGCGAGGTCGTGCCGGTTGTCTCGGCGGCCGATATGTTCGAGGCTGTGGCCGCGAGAGCGCCGGAGAGCGATATCGTCATCAAGGCCGCCGCCGTCTCGGACTACACGCCCGAGACGACCGCCGTGAGCAAGCTCAAGAAGTCCGACGCCGACATGTCCATCCCGCTCAAGCGCACGCAGGACATTCTCAAGTACCTCGGCGCGAACAAGCGCCCCGGGCAGTTTCTCTGCGGCTTCTCGATGGAGACGGACAACGTGCTGGATAATTCCCGCAAAAAGCTCGCCTCGAAAAACTGCGACATGATCTGCGCCAACAGCCTCCGCACCGCAGGCGCGGGCTTCGGCACGGACACGAACGTGATCACGCTCATTACCGCCGACGCGGACACCGAGCTCCCGCTCATGAGCAAGGAGAACGCCGCGCATCGGATTCTGGACGTGATTCGGGAGAGGATGGAATAACAGGGATCTGTAAAAACACTGCTCCGAAGGACAATCCTTCGGAGCGGTGTTTTACGTTATTCTCTTTTCCATGATGATACACACAGAAATGACCTTTCCGCTGTTTCTCCTTTATTCCTCGATTTCATCAGAAGCGACCCCGCATGTCTCTGAGACGATGTATCTCGGTCTTCCCTTGATCTCATCGTAGATCTTCGCGATATAATACCCGATGATTCCGAGGCTCAGCATGATGATGCTGCCGGTGAACAGCAGCAGCAAAATCAGCGTTGTAAAGCCCCCGAGGGCGACGCCCATGATCTTCTGCACCAGCGCGATCACGCTGAATACCACGGCGACCGCCAGCATAACGCCGCCCAGAATGGTCACAATCTGCATCGGAGCCGTGGAAAACGAGGAAATGTTGGTCAGCGCATACTTGATCAGCGCCTCGGTAGACCACTTGGACTCCCCCGCTTCCCGCTCGCGGACGTCGAAGAACACCTCCGTCGACTGGAAGCCGATCCAGGAGGACAGTGCGCGGAAGAAGGCGTTGCGCTCCCGCATATTGAGCAGCACATTGACCGCCTTGCGGTCAAGCAGCTTAAAGTCGGACGCGGTGGACATGTCAATGCCGGTTGCCTTGCTGATGATGGAATAGAACGTTTTGGCCGCAAACGAATGCATGGCGCTCTCTTCCCCGCGGCTGCGCTTTCTGGCCTCGATCACTTCATAGCCCTGCTGCCAGAGCGCGTACATCTCAAGAATCGTCTCCGGCGGGTGCTGCAGATCGCAGTCGATCACGACGCAGCAGTCGCCTTCCGACGCTTCAAGCCCCGCCATAATCGCAGCTTCTTTGCCGAAGTTTCTGGAAAAGTGAACGCCGCGGACATTTGCCTTCGCCTTGGATGCATCCTGAATTGCTTTCCACGTCTTGTCCCTTGACCCGTCGTCCACAAAGATCAATTCGTGAGCAACGCCTTCGCTCTGAAGGCACGCGCCGATTGCCTCCGAAGCGCGGCGAATATTCAGTTCCTCATTGTACGCGGGAATCACTACCGACAGCATCCCGCCGCTCATCTTATTTCTGTCCATCTGCCGCACCTAATTTCACAACCAGACAGTCTCCGATTTTCTGCATCGAGCCGTAATACGGATAGCAGTTCATATTCTCAAATTCCGCCGTTACCGCAAGCTCTTTGACCTCATCCTCCGAGGCAAATTCCGCGTCAAAGCCGAGATAGTAACGAATAAAATTGTTTCTGGAGTAATCATTGACATCAAATCCGTGTGTTCCCACAATGTACCCGTCCTGCGTGAATTCCTCAAATGGATATACATACTGATCTGTCTCACCGATCAGGGCAAGCTTTGTACCTTCCGTAAAGTCCGGATCTTCCTTGATCTGTGTGACCAGAGAGGTGAAGAAGGAATAGGAATTTTCATAGGATAGGTAAACGCGCAAAAACACCTTATTTGCAGTATAAACATTACTAATGATTATCAGCAGCATGGAAACTGTCAGTACGTTCTTCACTGCGCAGTTCAACGCTTCCGAGCGCATGCCGGAAGTAAAGCGCGCATCCATTACCATGCAGAACAGAACATATACCGTCACAAAAGCGAAAAACACGAGAGCATGGACGCTGGAGGCAATCAGAACAATGGCACCAACTGCGGGAGGGAGCAGGATGATCAGAACTACAGACATCAATATTTGGGGAAGGTTTTTGCATCGGATCATCCATCCTGCCATTTCGATGCCAAGCCCGGCAAAGCAGACTATATGAAGGATTCTCGACATAGCTGCAGGAATGAACCCGTGCGATCCATGCAGTATTTCTTCAATGAAAATGGTATATGTGTGCTTTACACGTTTAAGGAAGCCGAAACTTTCCGTGTCAGTCATATGCTCAGCATATTCGTTCAGGGTCGTATCGCGGACTGACAGCAATAAATGCAGCACCCCATAGTAAATTGCAATCGTGGCAATCAGATGAACAAGAAACAGGACTCCGTCCTTGATCACTTGCCCGACAGAATCGCCCTTTACTGTCAGTCGGAACAGCAGCAGCGCAACAAACAAGCCTGCTGTCAGAGAAATGTATGCCTGATAAATGCTCATAGAAAGAACCGAGATCAGAATACCGGCAATCTTCGGCAGTACGTTTCTCTTGGAAGCCAACCACACAGCTATGACCGCCAGAAGCAGAGACAGCATATAGGAGCTGAAGGCAAACATATAGGTTGATGTGCCAATTACCGTCGGCGAGGATACCATTAAGCCGGTCATCAGTGCCTGCAGCAAAGGGTGGCGGATTTCAAATATGGAAACAACTATGCAGGCCGCGGCAGTCACCAAAGCAATGCCAATCACTCCATAAATCCACGGCATCGAGTAGTCCGGAAACAACCAGGAGATATAGTCGAGACCCCACCTGCCGGAAGTTAATGATGCTCCTTTGCGAAAGAGCGCATTCACATCATCAAAGTTGACCAGCTTATTGGTAAACGCGAAAGCATATGTCAAGGCTCCTACAACCAAAGCAGATATTAAAACAGCACGATAATGCTTTGCCTGAAAGCAGAACCATCTCCAGCACCTTATCATCAGGTAATCATTCTCATCCAAAATCTTCTCGTTGGAATTGGAAGAAGCGTACATTTTTACATTCGACATATTGCCATCCTCGCTAATGATATCAATAAAGGTTTATCATGTTCTCGGGAACCGAGAACATGCGAGAGGGCGCCCTCTCGCGAGTTTTTTTCATTCATTTCTCTATGCGCCTTTTTTGAAAAGGCACTTCTGAAGCAGAATGTGCATG
>JBGUHV010000042.1:0-10984 GCA_045112425.1 Oscillospiraceae bacterium | reverse complement strand
GCTCGACCGGGATGAGCTGCTGCAGGAGCTGCTGACGAGCTATCTCGGCAAGTGAAGAAAAGCATCCGCTCCGGCATTTGCGCCGGGGCGGATTTTTTGCTTGCGTTTCGCCTTAGAATGGTGTAAAATACATTGATGTAGTCCTTGACAAGGCTGCACTAGTTGGGGAGCTAGCGGTGCCCTGTAACCTGCAATCCGCTACAGCAGGGATGAATTCCCGCCCCCGGATAGTCGATGTGTCGTCTGCCCGCAGTAAGCAGCGATGAAGGCTCGGCCCTGCGCAACGGAGCCCCGTGAACCATGTCAGGCGGGGAACCGAGCAGCATTAAGCGGGTCACTCCGTGTGCCGCGGGTCCACCGGGCCCGAGCCGGCTGCTGCGGTAACGGATGTATCGGCTATGCAAAGGCGGGTGTGCAGTCTTGTCAAGGACTACTTTGTAGTCCTTGACAAGACACATTCGATCAAAACCCGCTTCGCTGGGCTTTTGATCGAGGGAGCTGCGCTACGAAATGATTTTTTGGTCGCAAGTGCGACTTGCGAGGAAAAAACCATTTCTCCGCGAGAGGTATTTTGCTACCCGAAACAAGTTCCGGGGGCAAAATGATTGGAATTTCTTCGCGGCTTGCGAGCCGCGAACTCTGCGAGGCTTTTGAGATTGGGGTGAAGAGATTTGTATCAGGCTTTATACCGCAAGTGGCGGCCGCAGGTTTTTGATGATGTGGTCGGGCAGGAGCATATTACCGAGACGCTGAAGAATCAGGTGCGCTCGGATCGGCTGAGCCATGCCTATCTCTTTATCGGCACGCGCGGCACCGGCAAGACGACCTGCGCGAAGATCCTCGCCAAGGCCGTCAACTGCGAGCATCCCGTAAACGGGAACCCCTGCAACTGCTGCCCCACCTGCCGCGGCATTGACGACGGCACGATTCTCGACGTGGTGGAGATGGACGCGGCGTCCAACAACAGCGTGGATGACGTGCGTCTGCTGCGAGACGAGGCGATCTACTCCCCCGCCGGGGCGAAAAAGCGCGTTTATATCGTCGACGAGGTGCACATGCTCTCCAAGCCCGCGTTCAACGCGCTGTTAAAAATTCTCGAAGAGCCGCCGGCGCACCTCATGTTCATTCTCGCGACGACGGAGCTGCACAAGGTGCCCGCGACGATTCTCTCCCGCTGCCAGCGGCACAGCTTCAAGCGCATCACGCCGGATAAGATTGCGGCGCGGCTGCAGTATGTGGCCGGGCAGGAGCGCATCGCGCTCGAGCCGGAGGCGGCGCAGCTGCTCGCGAGGCTTGCCGACGGCGGCATGCGCGACGCGCTGACGCTGCTCGATCAGTGCAGCGGCATGGAGCGCGTGACGACCGAAACCGTGCTCTCCGCCATGGGCATGGCGGGGCATTTTCAGACCGTGAAGCTCCTGGAGCACATCGCCGATCAGGACGCCTCCGCCGCGCTCGCGCTCTTTCGCGCGCTGTGGCAGGAGGGCAAGGACCCCGCGACCGTGCTCGACGAGCTCTCCGCCCTGCAGCGCGACGCGCTCATGCGCGCCGTGGCGGCCAAGGGCAGCGCGGCGCTGCTCTCCGGCGGATATGACGACGAGACGCTCGACGGCTTCGTGCGCGCCATCGGCGCGGCGGGGCTGCTTGCGAATTTGAACCGGATTCAGGAGACGCGCGCGGCGATGAACCAGAGCGTCGATCCGCGGCTGAGCGCGGAGCTCTGCCTGATCCGGCTGTGCAGGCCGGAGCTGCAGGGCGACCTGCTCTCGCTCTCTGCGCGCGTGGCCGCGCTGGAGGCCGGCGCGCCCAGGCAGACAAAGGCCGCGCCCAAAACGGAAGCGCCCGCGCCCGAGGCGCCGAAGCCGAAGGCGAAGGAGCCGGAGCCCGTTCGCGCGGACGATCCCCCGCCGTGGGAGGAGGACTTGATCCCGCCCCCGCCGCCGTGGGAGGAACCGACGCTCACGCCGCCTCCGCTGCCGAAGGAGGAGCCGAGATTCACGCCTCCCCCGCTCCCCGAGGAGGAGCCGAGGTTCACGCCTCCCCCGCTTCCTAAGGAGGAGCCGGTCTTCACACCGCCTCCGCTTCCCAAGGAGGAGCCGAAGGCTGCGCGCCCGGTGAGCTGGGAGGAGATCTGCAGCGCGGCGCAGAAGCGGATGAACCCCGGGCAGTATTCCATGCTGCGAAACGCCGCCATGGTGCGCGGGCGGCTGGAAAACGGCGTGCTTACGGTCGAGATGGATCGCTCGCTCGCCTACATGATGCTCAACACCCCCGAGGTGGCGGCATTGCTCAAGCAGGCGGCCGAGCCGCTCGCGGGCGGCAGCGTCACGGTGCGCATCGAGCCGATGGAATCGGCCGAGCCGACTCAGCTGCGGAGTCTGGAGGAGCTCAGCCGGTTCGGAAATGTGGAATTTAAGTAATAGAAAGATACAACAAGGAGGAATCCAGCATGGCAAAAGGCGGATTTAAGGGCGGCTTCGGCGGCGGCATGAGCCAGATGCAGATGATGAAGCAGGCCCAGAAGATGCAGCAGGAGTTCCAGCGCATGCAGCAGGAGCTCGAATCGAAGGAGTTTACGGCGAAGGCCGGCGGCGGCGCCGTGGAGGCGACCGTGAACGGCAAGCGCGAGCTCGTGAAGCTCAAGATCAGCCCCGACGCGGTGGATCCCGACGACGTCGAAATGCTCGAGGATCTCGTGACGGCGGCGGTGAATGAAGCCCTGCGGCTCTACGAGACGGAGAGCGACGCCACGGTCAACAAGATCGCCGGCGGGCTGAATCTGGGATTCTGAGAGAACAACACTATCTCCATCAAGCAAATGAAAAAACACTCCCGAAGGCTGCCAAAGCCTCCGGGAGCGTTTTTTATTTCTTTAATATCACGCAAGTTACCATCTTACTCAGATACTCCCGACACGCGGTCGTTTTTGCAAGAGGCGCAAGCCACGGCCTCAGCGGGGTTGCGTGGTAGTACTCCGGCACAATCGCAAGGCGCTCCAGCATCTTTTCAAACCGCTTGATTGTCATGTGGTTGATGTATGTTAAATGGTCTAATCCATCCTCCCCCATCGTGAACCGAAGCCGAATTCTCTCCTCGCCATCCGGCAAATCCTGCACAAGGGATTGATATACGCCGATGTAGGTTTGCTCATCAAAAAGAACATGCACCCATGGAACTCCGATTTCATCCTGTAAATGGGCTCCAAAAGGATGATAGTAGGGCGGGAAATTGATGAACGCCCTTCCGCCCGGGCGCAGGATTCTCATGGTCTCTCGCAGCGTTTTCTCCGGCTCTGAAACATGCTCCATGAAGTCGTTCATGATGATCGTGTCAAATTGATCCGGCAGAACCGGGAGGGATGTAACATCGGAGCAGATAAATTGGAAATTAGAGCAATCATGCTTTCTGGCAAAACGCATGGCCCGTTCCTCATACTCCGCCACAATATCCACGCCCACAACCTGCTTGGCTCCAAGACCGGCATAGTAAATGCTCTTCCCGGCTTCTCCGCAGCCGAAATCCAACACGCGTTTTCCTTCAAACATGTCCGCAATTGAATAATGTTCAAGGTAAAAGGTTAATGTGTCGTGTGCTTTTTCAAATTGCCAATCCGCATATGTGAACTCAGATTCGTTGCGCAGATTAAACGGATGGACAGGACGCGGAAAGAAATGATTTATAAAGCGGAGCACCTTCGCCTTCCATTCTTGATTCGTCATGGCAGCAGATCCTTCCTCATTCGCTTGCATCAAAATGTAAAATGTTTGATTCATCGAGCTGAAATTCATTTTGATTGATCAGATTGATGTCGCTATTCTAATCTGTTTCAGGTTAAAAGTCAATAGAATCGATTCATTTGTGCAATACTCGGTGCGAGGTGTTGCACATGTATCCAAGAATCCGGCATTTGAGAGAAGATGCCGATATGAATCAAACGGCGGTCGCCAAATATCTCGGAATGTCGCAGACCGGGTATTCCAAATATGAAACCGGCGAAAATGACATTCCCACGCAAGTGCTGATCAAGCTCGCGGCACTTTACCAAGTGAGTATTGACTATATGCTTGGCATCTCTGACAAGCGGAATGATTGATGCGATTCAATAAGAATCCTCTGTTTTTAGCTTCGCGTGTCCGGTGATTGTGCGCTCATCCCGGTCTCCATAGAGCTGCACGATCTGACTGTCATTCACGAGGAATCATCTCTTTTCTCCAATAAAGACCGCATTTTCGAGAAAAACTTACATTCTGTCTCACAAAAACAGGCGCGCTGCAGCAGCGCGCCGTTTTGATCCTTCTTTACAGAGTATTATTGATTCTTCCTGTTTTTTCGGATATACTGATAGCAGAAAGGAGTGAGACGCATGCTTCCGTACAGCATTGAAGAAATCACGCGCAGGGTCACTCCCGTGGCTGAAAAATACAAGCTTGCCGCCGTTTACCTCTTCGGCTCCTACGCCAGAGGCGAAGCAACAGCGGAAAGCGACGTGGATCTGCTGGTAGACACCACCGGAGCGGAATTGGATACGCTGCTGAAGCTCGGCGGACTTTACAGTGACCTCGAAGATGCTTTGGAAATCAGCATCGATCTCGTAACAGTTGACGCTATGGAGCAGCCCACAACCCGCCGCAGTACGCTGCACTTTCGCGAAGCTGTAATGCAAGAAAGGAAAATGATCTATGCAGCCGCATGACAGGCAAGTATTAGAGCACATTCTGGATTATTGCAACGATATTGAAGAATGCATCTCAAGATTTGGCCGCGATTTGGTCGTCTTTTCAGATGACAAGGCGTACCATGATCTGATATCGTTTTATATTCGGCGAGCTTTCCGTCAGGCTCTCAGCCGAACTCCGTGCTGCATCAGCCGATATGAATTGGGCACAAATGAAAGGTATGCGTAATATCGTTGCACATCATTACGGAAGCTTGAAACTGGACATTCTTTGGAAAACAGCAATAGATGACATTCCGGTGCTGAAAGCCTTCTGTCTGCGGCAGCTGGAACAGTGATCACGAAACATGATCAAAAATGACCTCTGCGCCCGATGGACGCAGAGGTCATTTCGTATCGCTTAATAGAACGTCGCAACAGCTTCCTCCGGCTTTTCGGCGGGTTCCAGCGACACGACCTGGAGGACGGGGCCCTTGCGGCCGTAGGCGCGGTGGAAGCGGTTTTCGAGCTTGGCGGTGACGATGGCCCAGCTCTCGTTTTCGACCTGCGCTGCCTGATCCCAGTTGCAGATGATGCCCGCAAACTGGATGTCCTCCACGCAGCAGGTCATGACGTGGCGGCCGATGACGAAGCTGCCCTTCGGGATGCCGGCGCGCTGCAGGCAGCGGCCCTTGAAGCGGACGGTCTTGCCGTGGTACTTCTTCGTCTCCTCGGACATGTCGCGGTACCAGATCGCGTAGTCGCGGTCGGAGATCTCGATGATCGGGGCTTCGATGTCGAACGGGAGCGGATCCTCGATATCGTCATAGTCCACATGTCCGTCGGAGGCGTATTCATAGGCGATGTCGCACCGGCGGGAGACGCCGCGGATGACCTTGTGCAGCTCCATGCGATCCATGTCGTCGTTGTAGCGGTTGAGCACGACGAGTTCGGCGCTGCGGAGCTTATCGACCATGAGCTGGCGCATGTTGGCGTTGTAGGTCAGGAAGGTCTGCGCGTCGCAGAAGAGGAACTCCTGCGCCACGACCCAGTTTTCCGGCAGGTTCTGATAGAGCGTGTCGAGCGTCCACATGCCGTTGTATTCGATGATGACGCGCTCGGGGCGCACCTCGCTTGCCATGGCGGCGAGATTCGCCGTGGTGAGCTCGCTCTCGGCGTCCACGGTCTTGAGAAACACGTTCGGCGCGCAGAAATGCGTGGGCTCATATTCCTCCTCGCCCTCCTCGCAGAGCAGCAGCAGCGTGCGCTCGCCCTTGTGGAAGCGGGAATCCTCGAGGGTCTCCTGGATGAAGCGGGTCTTGCCCGCATCGAGAAAGCCGGTGAAGAGATAGACCGGCAGATCGGGGGTGGGCTCGGGTTTCTTAGCCAAGGCAGAACAGCTCCTTCAGCGCGTCCTCGTTGAGCTTCGAGCCGATGACGCAGATGCGGCCCGTCACCTGCGCGCCGCCGCGGCGCACGTCGCTCTCGCCGGGAACGTAGTCAAAGTGGATCCAGCCGCCGTCCGCCGCGGGCACGATGCCCTTGCTGCGGAGGATGACGCCGTACTTCTGCTCATCGAGCATGGCGTCGAGGATCGCCTTGATCTCCTCGTCGGTGTACTTGCGCGGCGTCTCGGCGCCCCAGCTGGTGAACACCTCGTCGGCGTGGTGATGGTGATGGTCGTGATCGTGATGGTGGCCGCAGCCGCACTCCTCGCCGTGCTCGTGGTCGTGATCGTGATCATGGTGATGATGATGCTCGTGCTCCTCGTCCTCATCGTGATCGTGGTGGTGGCAGCACTCGTGCTCCTCGCCGTCCTCGTGATGGTGGTGATGATGCTCGTGCTCGTCATCGTCATCGTCGTGGTCGTGGTGATGATGGTGGCCGCAGCCGCACTCCTCATCGTCGTCATGGTGATGGTGGTGCTCATGCGCCTCGTGCTCGAGGTGCTCGAGCTCGGCGGCGAGGGTGTCCTGCCGCTCCATGGTCTCGAGAATCTGCGCGCCGGTGATCTGATCCCACGGGGTGGTGACAATCGTGGCGGAGGCGTTCTTCTCGCGCAGCATGGCGACGCAGCGGTCGAGCTTCTCCTGGCTCAGGCCATCGGTGCGGGAGAGGATGATGGCGCTCGCGTGCTCAACCTGATTGTTGAAGAACTCGCCGAAGTTCTTCATGTAGATGCGGCACTTGTTCGCGTCGACGACGGTGGTGAAGCCGTTGAGCTTGAGCTCATCCGACTCCACGCTCTGCACGGCGCGAATCACGTCGGACAGCTTGCCGACGCCGGAGGGCTCAATGAGAATGCGGTCGGGGCTGAACTGCTCGAGCACCTGCTTGAGGGCCTGCTCAAAGTCGCCGACGAGGCTGCAGCAGATGCAGCCGGAATTCATCTCGTTGATCGTGACGCCCGCGTCCTGCAGGAAACCGCCGTCGATGGCGATCTCGCCGAACTCGTTCTCGATGAGGACGATCTTCTCGCCGGCATACGCCTCGGCGATGAGCTTCTTGATCAGCGTCGTTTTCCCCGCGCCGAGAAAGCCGGAGAAAATGTCAATTTTGGTCATGGAACAATACACTTCCTATCTGGATTTGGGGCAGCATCGCATACTGACCCAGTTTTGGATGGTAATGTTATAGCACAAACGCCGAAAAAAGACAAGTGAGGAAGTCACGAAGCACACATTGCATTAACATAATATTATTATGGTTAATCATCAGGCATGAAAGGACAGCGGTCGGTGACCGCTGTCCTTTGCGTCGTGGGGTTATTTCATGTCGCGGTACAGGAACGTGACGATCTGACCTCTTGTGCAGGGGCTGCCGGGCGAGAAGGTCGTCGCGCTCGTGCCGTTCGTGATGTTCTTCGACACCGCCCAGAGCACCGCGTCGGTGTAATACTGTCCGGCGGTGACGTCCGTGAACGGGTTGGTCTTGCCCGCGGCGGGGTTTTCATGCGCGCGCCAGAGGAACGTGACCACGTGCGCTCTCGTGCACGGGTTATTCGGCGAGAAGGTCGTCGCGCTCGTGCCGTTCGTGACGTTCTTCTCCGCCGCCCAGAGGACGGCCTTGTAGTAGTAATCGCCCTCCTTCACGTCCTTGAACGGATTGCCCGCGCTCTTCGGCTCCGGGCATCCCATGGCGCGCCAGAGGAAGGTGACGACCTGTCCGCGCGTGCAGGTGGCGTCCGGCGAGAAGGTCGTCGCCGAGGTGCCGTTCGTGATCTGCGGCACATGGTTCACCGCCCAGAGGACGGGGTCAAAGTAGTAGGCGCCTTCTTTGACGTCGGTGAAGGGGTTTGCTCCGGCCTCGCGCGCAGGCGTCTCATACTTCCCGTCTCCGTTCCGATCCTCCATTGCCGTCACTTCGTCATTGTTGACGGTGATCAGCAGATGATCGCCGGAGGCCTGCACCACGGTGCGATCCAGATCCTCGCCTTCCCTGCTCAGCTCGATCTCCACCGTTCCGAGATCCTCTGCACGAACCTCAATCCCCTGCCCGGTCTCCTCCGTCTGAACATTTTTCGAGCTGCCTGTCACCGTTATGGTCTGCAGAAGATCAGTTTCGATCGTCTGATTGTAGGAAATGGAAAAGTCCTCGCTTTTTGCGCTTCGGATCTCTGCCTTCATATCGCCCTTTTCCGGAACGGAGATGATGGCGGTACTGTCTCCGGGCGCAGCGATATCAATGCCGTCGGTTTTCACCGCATAAGAGATCTGCACAGACTGCTCAGAGCTCGGAACCGTAAACCGCAGCTCGGAATTGCCGGACACATAATACAGATCCGGATCGTTCTCCGCATCGGATGCGGCTGAAATCGTAAACGGAAGGAAATCTTCGCAATCCCCGACCGCCTCCGGCGACAGGACTCCCTCATAGCCGGCGCTCGTGGAAACTCTGATTTTTTTTGAACTTACCGCCATCAGATGATCATATTTTGCGTCGGAATAGACTCCCGCGAATTCCTTGTTCCAGGCATCCAAAAAATCCTCTACCGCTGAGGTTTCAAAAGAGAAGTTCGTTCTTGTAAAGGAAACCCACTCATTTTTCTGCGCGCTGAAATAGCTGTACTCGATCTCAGACAGGTTTCCGCTTGCTTTTTTATAAAACGTTATCGTTCTGAACTCTCCGGGATAGTTGCAGTCATAAACTGCGACTTCTGCTTTTTCATCCGTATTGGAAATTATACCGAGCGCCCAAAGCGCATGCTCACCGCCTCTAATATCAAGATGGATGATGACCGGATGGGTATTTGTCTCCTGATACGATTCCACTGCGTTCAGAAACTTCTTAAAATTGTTCATTTTAAGAGGATTTAAGTTATACACATCCACCTCATTGATCATTTTTTCCAACTTCCTTGCCGGCGCCACCTGAAACAGATGCGCATGGGCAATATAACTGGAGGCGGTCGTATTTGTTTCGGTGCTCACCCAACTCGGAGTAATATCATACAGCGTGCCTGCAACACGATATCCGCTGCAATAGGAATCCTCGGCGGGAGATTGGTAAACAGCGGAAGCAGCTGCGGTTACCGCCATACCGTAGCATTGTCCGTCTGCTCCGTTCACACCGGACTGATAGCCAAAGATCTGCCGCCATGCTCTGGATCCGCTCCACACTCTGTCGCGTATATCCGTTCCGATCACAGCGGTCAGATTTTCAAAATGATAAGTATGCTTACCCATCAAATAGCATTTTCCCTCCGGAAAATAGCTGACAAAACGGGATCCCTCCAAAGAAACCGTGCATGAGTGTTCCTCTGCTAAATATTGCGTATCGCCTGCGATCACATAGACGCGCCAATACAGCTTCTGTCCAACAGTAATCGAGTTCGGATTAAAGAATCCTTTTTCATTGATGCAATAGAGCTCGATATATCGGCTTGCAGACTCTCCCGGAGCGAGCGTCGCGCGTCCGCTGCGCGCCTGCGCAACACGATCCGCGAGAATATTCCCTTCCTTGTCATAAATGTAAACACCAAATTTTGTGGCAGAGAGGGTACCGTTATTGGTAACATAGTACGTCACCGAGTATTCATCATCAGCCCAGCCGTCATCCAGATGCGGTTCCGTCGTTTTGATTTGAAACGGGACGCTTGCTCCGCTCGACAAAACTACCTGATTCTGATAAATCCCCTGAAGCTTCTTCAAAACCGAATCCGAATCCGCCGCAAAGGAATGAATCGGCAGCAGCGAGAGCACCATGATCAGAGCCAGGAGCAGGCTCAGGAAACGTTTTTTCATGTTCGTTCTCCTTTCCTCTTTGCAAGAGAAGCGCGGGCGCGGTTTGCGCGCATTTCGGGTATACAAATTATATTCAGTCTACCATTCCGTATCAGAAAGCGCAAGATATTTCTGCCCGGGCTATGATGCCGGGCAAAAACTTGCGTCTGAGGTTCTTTTTGGCTGCGGTGCCGGGATCCTTCGACTTCGCTTCGCTCCGCTCAGGATGACAGGATGGTTACATGGTGCGAATTCGCCGGGGATCGGTGCGCACTGAAGCGGATTCCGCGCGGGTCGTCGAGGACGCCGACCCCTACGGAATGGGTGGGAAAGCCGGCGCGGATTCGCCGGGGATCGGCTTGAAACCGATCCGCCTCTGCGTTGACGATGACAACCCATTTGGCCGAATGTGGGTAAAAAAGGGCCAATTTTCGTTGATATTCCGTCGTCGGGCGGGCGAAAAAGATGTCGTGGTCAAAGGCCCGTTCTGTTGGTTAGGATGAATGCAGAACCACAGAAAAGGAGGAATTTCATGGAACAGAAACCGATGCCCGGCGTGATGCTTTATTTTGACCGGCTTTCCTTTCTCGACCGGCTGGACGATCAGCAGGCAGGGCGGCTCTTTCGGGCGGTGATCCGCTATGCCCGCGACGGGGAGGCGCCGGAGATTGAGGACATGATGTTCGGCTTGGCGTGGGATGTAGTGCGGCCGATGGTGGATTATGATGCGCAGCGGTACGCGGAGGTGAGCGAAAAGCGCCGATTGAGCGCGCTGCGGCGGTGGGAAAAGGCGCAGGCGAATGCAAATGCATCGGTTTGCATGCCAAATACAGACCCAGCCCCAGACACAGCTCCATCTCCAGACGCAGACCAGACCGAACCCAGCACCAGCCCAGACGCAAATCCAGCTCCAGATTCAAAACCATCCTCAAGTCCATAACAAAAACCATCCTCACAGCCAGAAAGAAAGCGGCACGGGGTTGTTGAAAGTGTTGAAAACCGAAGGGGGCGGAGAGAATGGCGGCTCTTGATTACAACGGAGCCAGGATCCTTCGACTCCGCTTCGCTCCGCTCAGGATGACAGAACATGAGGATGGTGCGGATTCGC
>JBGUHV010000041.1:0-29869 GCA_045112425.1 Oscillospiraceae bacterium | reverse complement strand
TCCCGCCCCACCGTGACCGCCATCTATGACAGCGCGCGAAAAAAGGTTGCGGAGGCGCTGGTGGACGGCAAGCGGTTGCAGCTGCGCGGCGGCAGCTATCAGCTTCACGGACAGAGCGCGCCGAATATCTCACAGAAAGGAACGAATCATATGAGAATCGCAGTTACCTATGAAAACGGAGAGATCTTTCAGCATTTCGGCCACACAGAGCAGTTCAAGCTCTATGATGTGGCCAACGGCAAGATCGTCGGCGAGCAGATCGTGGACACGAACGGCAGCGGACACGGTGCGCTCGCCGGTTTCCTGAAGACGGCGCAGGCGGATGCGCTGATCTGCGGCGGCATCGGCATGGGCGCGCGCAACGCGCTTGCGGAAGCGGGCATCACGCTCTACGGCGGCGTGACCGGCTCTGCGGATGCAGCAGCGCAAGCGCTGGCGCAGGGCAGTCTGCAATTCGACCCCGACGCCAAGTGCGACCACCACGGTCATCATCACGGCGAAGATCATGACTGCGGTCATCACGGTCATCATCATGGTGAGGGTCACGAATGCGGCCATCACGGCGGCTGCGGCCACCACGACGATTGACAGGGCACAAACAACAAATACAGCGAGAGGCTTTCTCTTCTGTGAATTTGCAGATGGAGGAAGCCTTTTTCATTGTAAAGACATCACTCTCTACTATCTTTATGCAGAGATTTCGAAAAAAAGGTAAGTATCGCAAAGCAACGGAAAATGAACAGTGAGGCAGAAATGTGCCTGTCATGTGCAGACGTTTTGATTTTTAGGCGCTTGCTGTGTTCAGAATCCCGTTCGTTGAAATTCGCTCACCATAATGATACGAAAAGGCCCTTGACAAATAGATCATTATGAATATAATAATAAATAGATAATCGTCAATATGAGGTGGTTGCGTTGGAACTGTCGGACAAGAAAACTGCCGAAATGTTTAAGGCATTATGCGATGAAAACCGCATCAAAATCGTGAAACTCCTGCAAAGCGGAGAAAAATGCGCCTGTGTCCTGTTGGATGATCTGCACATCACACAGCCGACATTGTCCCATCACATGAAAATCCTCTGCGACTCCGGCATGATTGTCGGAAGAAAAGACGGAAAGTGGATGCACTACTCCATCTCACAGGAGGGTGCCGCTGCCGCGATCTCTGTCCTGCAGGAATTGACGACCGTGACAGGACAGGGCGCTGCCTGCTGCAGCGAGTAACCCGATCATCATATAAGCTGTGCCGCGGCACAGCTTATTGAAAAGACAATATATAGATATATTTCGATTTATGAATCGGAGGAACTTTTATGTGGTCTGTGATTCAAGACGAGATTCTCGGCATGAAATGGCTCAACAGGCTGATTGGGCGCCTGCTGTCGCTTTGCGGTCTGGACATCGACAGCAGGCTCGGCGGCAGCATCCTGTTTTTTCTCTATGACACCATCAAGATCATGGTGCTGCTCGGCGTCCTGATCCTGATCATTTCCTATATCCAGAGCTTCTTTCCGCCGGAACGGAGCAAGAAGATTCTGGGCCGCTTCAACGGTCTCGGCGCGAGGATCATCGCGGCACTGCTCGGCACGGTGACGCCGTTTTGCTCCTGCTCCTCGATCCCGCTGTTCATCGGCTTTACCGGTGCGGGACTGCCGCTCGGCGTGACGTTCTCGTTTCTGATCTCCTCCCCGATGGTGGATCTCGGATCTCTTGTCCTTCTGATGAGCATTTTCGGCTGGAAGGTCGCTGTGGTCTATGTTGTGCTTGGTTTGGTAATCGCAGTCGCAGGAGGTACGCTGATCGAATCGCTGCATCTGGAGGATCAGGTACAGGATTTCATACGCAGCGGGAAGGCGATCGACCTGCCGCAAGCAGAACTGCACTTCAAAGAACGTCTGAAATATGCGTGGGAGCAGGTCGTCTCCACCGCAAAAAAGGTATTTCCCTATGTTCTGATCGGCGTCGGAATTGGAGCGGTGATTCACAACTGGATTCCGGAGGGATGGGTGGTGAAAGCGCTCGGAGGAAATAATCCCTTCGGCGTGGTCATCGCCACGATCTGCGGCGTTCCGATGTACGCGGATATTTTCGGGACGATTCCCATTGCGGAGGCACTTCTTTCAAAAGGGGCGTTGCTCGGCGTTGTTTTGTCCTTCATGATGGGCGTCACCACGCTGTCGCTGCCGTCCATGATCATGCTGAAAAAGGCAGTCAAAGGGAAACTGCTGGGTACGTTCATTGCAATCTGTACTGTGGGCATCATCCTTGTAGGCTATTTCTTCAACGCAATGCAAGGATTGCTGATATAAAAAATAAACGGAGGTCATCATCATGTCACTGTTCGGAAAGAAAAAAGAGACTGTCGCTCAATCCGCGTGCTGCTGCAGTACTGACGGCGAGAAAAGAGAAAGCAGCGCACCGGGTGAATGCTGTGGAAAGCCGGTGGATGGAATCTGCTGCATCAAGGTGCTCGGCGCCGGGTGCAAATCCTGCCATCAGCTCTATGAAAACGTCAAAGAGACGGTCGCGAAGCTGGGGCTCGAGGTGGAGGTGGAATACATCACCGACATGGAGAAGGTCATGTCCTATGGCGCCATGAGCATGCCGGCACTGGTGGTCAATGAGCAGGTCGTTTCAGTCGGGAAAGTGCTGAAAGAAAAAGAGATCGAAGCATTTCTCAAATGACATCTGTGCAGTAAAACCAGGAAGCCCGAAGGTCAATCCGGAGTTGGATCAGCCTTCGGGCTTTTCATGCGTGTGAGCGGTTGGGATAAATCCCTCTACTATTATTATGCGGAGATTTTGAAAAAAAGGTAAGTATTGCGCAGCAGCAGAAAATGAACGGTGAGGCAGAAATATGTCGTTTATAATCTATGCTTGACAAACGTCAGCGATAGTTGTAATATATCGTTGACATTTGTCATCGAATGGAGTGATTTTTGTTATGCGATCCAAGAGTCCGGAAACCATGAGACAGATTGAGGCGTTTGTAAATGCCTTTTTTGATGAACACCTGCGCACGCCAACGATGCGCGAAATTGAGCATGGGACGGGACTGTCACGCCAAACGGCGTCCAGCTATCTTCGTTCCATGGCGGAGCAGGGAATGCTGGAATATGACGGCCGGGGCGGAATCGTCACAGAGCATATCCGTGCGTGTGCTGCTTCTCAAGTGGTATCTCTGCCCATCATCGGTCATGTGGCCGCTGGTGTTCTGACCGCCGCAGAGGAAGTGCGCGAGGGCTTCGTGGAGGTTCCGCACTCCCTTTTGAACGGAAGCGATTACTTTGCGTTGCGTGTGTACGGAGAATCCATGATCGGCGCCGGCATTCAGGACGGCGATCTGGTCGTGATCCGCAAGGCTTCCCACGCCTCAGTCGGTCAGATCGTCGTTGCCATTGACGACGAGGGGCAAACCACGCTCAAACGGCTCGCCCACGATGGAGAGCGCTACTACCTCCATCCGGAGAATCCGGAGTTTGCGGACATCTACCCGGAGGAGCTGCGCATCCAGGGCGTCGCAGAGCTCATGCTGCGGGATCTGAAGCAGTGAAATACCAATCTGTCCAAGGTGGTGGTTTCATGTTCAATTGGAAGGCTGAAATTGAGGGCGACCGCATTCGGTTTCTCGGAGAGGAATATCCGCTGGGGCACTTCTGTCTCGAGCTGCTGCAGCACGCACGCGTACACGACGCGGTGGCACGTGTCAGCGTCCTGTGGGACTATCTGGATCAGCATTTGAGGGAACTGCAGAACGGTCTGATCCTGCAGAAGCAAATAAAAGAGATCCACGATATGATTGCGCGTGTTCTGCCGGATTTGGAGACGCTGCCGCCCTTTCACCTAACTGGTGTAGAGGAGCTGCGCCAATCGGTCGAAACGCTCTTCACAGAGGAGGCGGCAGAGCAGATCGCGGACTATGCGAAGCAATTTCACACGCGTGCCCTCGACCAGGCAGAGCTCTGGGTGCAGGTTCATTACGATCTGTCGAACAACCCGATCCGTCATCCGGGAAAACAGCTTCTGGAGCAGGAAAAGGCGTTTTTGTCGGAGTTTATCCAGCTCTGTTACGACCTCGGAGATGTGGATTCCTGGCTGCACCGGTTCGTGATGCGTCTCAACGAGCTTGAATCGACGAAGCCGGAGGATCTGCTTTGGCTGGCAAGTCAGATCTTCCGCAGCCCGGAGCTCTCACTGCAAAATCATTATCTCGAAGAGGATTCTGATGCTTCGGTGCGGCACGTGGTCTTTACCAATCTGCGAGCGTTTCTACTGACGGATTTCTTTGAGGGGCTTGCCTACAACCACTATCCCCGGCGCTGCCCGGTCTGCAAGCGCTATTTTCTGATGGAGCATGCCTATCGGCAGAAGTACTGCAAGGGCTATGCGCCGGTGGAGCTGACCGGCGGAAAGCAGATTCTCTGCGCGGATTTCGCCCTTCCGGCCGATTCCGGATTTGAGAAAGAGGCTGCCGCTGCCAGCGATGTTCTTCGGAAATATGAAAGCTCCACTGGGACGCTGCGCAGCTATGCGTCTCGAAAAAAATTTTCAGAACAGGCAAAAGAAGCTGCCATACGTCTGGCGCAGGAGCGGCGGGATGAGGCGATACGCGATCCGGAGTACGCCAAAGGTCGGTATCTGGAAGAGATCCAATTCAAGCGTCTGCTTGCAGACGTGGGGGTGCAGCTGTGAACGACAGCAGCAGGATGTTCTCCTATTCCGATCCGATCGGCAAAGACGATACGCTCACCAACGCAGCGGTCCGATACCGGGATACCGGCGATCTGAAGGCGCTGGCGCTGTTTCTGCACCTGTTTGAGCCGCAGATCAACAAGGTGGTCAACGCCGCCATCAAAACCTACGGGCAGGAGCCGCTTTATGAGGACATGAAGCTCGCCTGTGCGCTGGCAATCATGGATGCACTGCCGAAATTCGATCCGGAAAGAGGCAAGATCGGCAGCTTTCTGAGATATCCGATTCTGCACGCCGCACAGGAGGAACTCCGCGTCATGCGCTCCGGGTTTCCCATCTCCACGAAATCCACCGATCCCGTGCTGCGGAAGGTCATGCTGCTCTATCACGAGAACGAAGACCGACACGATCCCGAGACGCTTGCGGAGATCGGCAGACAGGTAAATCGGGAGCCGAAGACCGTTCTCAAATACATTCTGGACGGCACGACCAACGAAATCGTTTTTGAGGAAAACGAAACGGACAAGAAGAGCAAGGAGGATGACTACAAGGATCAATATTTGCTCTTCAAGGTTTCCGGCCATCCCGAATGGGAGCCGGAGAACAGCCTCCTCAACTCTGAGCAGTCCGGATTGATCGTTCCGGCCTTTGCGTCGCTGCCAAACGTGAACCGGGACATTGTTTCGCTTCACCTGGGCTTCTGCGAAAACTGCTTCCGCCCGGCAAAAAAGCAGACATTCGAGGCGCTCGCGCTCCGCAACGGTCGCCGCTCTGCGCAGGCGGCGGAAAACATCTATTACCGCTCTCTCAATCAAATGAGAGAGGAGCTGACGGAGCGCGGATTTCTGCATACGGTTCGTCTGAACCGGCTGAAAAAGACAAAAGCCGCCGTTGTCTACGCCTATCAGGCGGACAACGACGGCGAATGGGGTGAAATTGAATATGACTGCAAGACTAAGGCATTCACAGTCGCAAAGCTGGCGGAGCTGGATCTCACGAAGTCACAGCCGTTTGCAAAACAGGCGATCCGGCGCATCCGCCATTGGATTCAGCGGGAAGTGCTTCCGAAAAAGGATCAGATCTGGTTTCCGCTCTGATTTTGCCTCACAGGAGATTTTCGCTGCTTCGCAATTCTTGCTGTTTTTTGAAAATCTCGGCATAAGCTAGATAGAGGGACGGTTCCCCCTCTCAAACTCTCCCCCTCCTTACCGGCTGTACCGGCTGAAAAAGGGAAAATGAGCCTCAAGTTTTTTCTTTTCAGCCGGTCAAATGGTGGTTGAATGAACACACTATAATTCGTATTCCGCCCAATGTTAGCGAAGTCTGTGGGCGGATCTTATTTTTTCTCAGAAGAGTTTATTTTCCGTTTAGATTGTTCCTGTATTCTTTGAAGGCATCCGAGAATATCCTTTTGGAGGTCTGGAGCCATGAAGAAAAAGCGGGTTGACTACAACGGCTTTTCACTCAAGCGGCTAAATGAGCCGCGCTTTGCCCATGCCAAGCTGCTCTCCGGTTGGCTTGTGTACTTTGCGCTGTATTTTCTGACGGAAAATCTGATTCCCCCGGAGCGCTGCCATGTGATCCACAGCTTTTTGGACAATGTAATCCCGTTCAACGAATTTTTCGTAATCTTCTATGTAGGCTGGTATTTGCTCGTGGCAGGATCGCTGGCCTATACCTTTTTCTATGATGTGGATAGCTTTAAGCGGCTGCAGGTGTTTCTGATGATTACCCAAGCCGCCGCCGTGCTCTGCTATATCGTCTACCCCAGTGTGCAGGATCTGCGCCCGGCGGTCTTTCCTCGGCAGAACTTTTTCACCTGGATCCTGGGGATCATCTACGCTTTTGACACGCCCACCGGCGTCTGTCCCTCGCTGCATGTGGCCTACTCGCTCGGAATCCTCTCTGTGGCTTGGAAGGACAGAGATTTGAGTGCCTGGATCAAAGCGGCGCTGGCAGCCTTTGCGCTGATGGTGTGTCTCGCCGTCTGCTTTGTCAAGCAGCACTCCACCATCGACGTGATAGCCGCGCTTCCGGTCTGCCTGTTGGCGGAGGCAATCGTATACGGGAAAGATTATTGGCGAACCAGATGGCGACGGTTGTTTTTACACGCAAAGAGAAAAAACGCATAAAGGAGAAAGAGAGATAACATGTCTGACTACATCATTGCCACATCCTCCACATCCGATCTTCCCCGCACATGGCTGGATGCGCACCACATTCCTTTCATTTCTTACACCTACACCGTCAATGGCGCGCTTTGCGAGGACGACTGCCGGGAAGAAAGCCGGGAGAAGGTCTACATCGGTATGCGAAATGGGGATCTATTGAGGACTTCCATGATCAACGAATTCGTCTATTACGATTTCTTCAAGAGCCTGCTGGAAACCGGCAGAGATGTGATCTTCCTGGATATGTCCCAGAAGATGTCTGCCTCCTTTGTCAATGCCAACATGGCAGCGGAGAAAATCCGGACCGAATTCCCGGAACAGAGGCTCTATGTGATGGATACGCTGTGCATCTCCGGTGGACTTGGGCTGCTGGTGGAACACATGGTGGAGCGTATGGAGCGCGGTGCAGGCTTTGACGAGGTCATTGCCTGGGGCGAGGCAAACAAGCTAAAAATCGCTCATCGTTTTACCGTAGACGATTTGAATTATCTGAAAGCCGGCGGGAGAGTATCCAATGCGGCGGCGCTGGTAGGCTCCGTGCTCGGCATCAAGCCTGTTCTGTATGTGCCGGACGGAGGAACACTGGATGTGGTCAAGAAGGCGCGCGGACGCAAAGCGGCGCTGCATGCCATTCTGGACGGCGTATTTCACGATTTGAGCAAAGTCGCAGATCCCACAGGGCTGCGGATTCACATTCTGCAGGCAGACTGCCGCAAAGACGCGGAGTTCGTGCGGGACAGCATTCGAGCGGCTTATCCCCAGATTGGGGAGATCACTATCACGAGTCTGGGTGTGGTCATCGGCGCGCACTGCGGACCCGGTCTGCTGACGATATTCTATCTCTGCAGCGGCAGAAGCCCTGAATAAAGAATCAGCGCCCTGTGCTCAACACAGGGCGCTTCCTAATCTTTGATAAAGATGGCTTAAAATCTCATGATTTAGAGGAAAACCCATTACAATATCCAGAAGGTATTGATTATGTTTTAGTAAATGGTGTTGTTACTATTGATCATAAACAACATACTGGTGCTAAAGCAGGTAGAATGTTAAGAAGTTTCGATAAATAAAAAATAGGGCTAACCGAAAACAATTAGGGTTTAGCCAAAACAATTAGGGTCAACTTTAGGGTCAAATTTAAAAAACAGACCCGAAAAGTTAAAAATAGGAGACCCGAAAAGTCAAAAAATGAAGAAGGTACCAAATAAAATGGCACCTTCTTTTTTGTTGGCTGAACCTGAATAATTAATCATTATTTCTTGTACTTTTTCTTATGATAAGATACTTTGATGAGGCGTTTACTTTTAATGTTGCTGGAATATCTTGTTTCCCTAAAGATGAGCATTTGTTGTATCTCAATGGATTACTAAATAGCAAAATCGTCAGTGCTATTACCCAAATGCTTAATCCGACTATCAATATGAATGCAGGTGATGTTGCAAAAGTTCCAGTAGTGATGAGTTCTGAGCACAAAAAGTGTGTTGAGAGTATCGTTACTGCATTCTCTGCTGAGGATTCTTCCTTTTGAAATTGCTCGTAAATACGTAGCTTCCCGCGAGTGAATCCGCTCCCTTCACAGAGAACATAGTCGATGGCGTCCTGTGGCAGGACAAACTCTGCTGATGGAGCCGTTTCTTCCTGAATCAAGCTGATCTGCTCATCCTCTGTGGGAAGGGGCTGTTCATCGGGAGCAAGCCATTGGTGCATGAGCATCATGCCGTAGATGGTCTGCGCTACTGACGACCAGCGCATATACGTTTCGCGTTCCATAGAAAGATAAGCGCCACGCCAGAGGTGCAGCACTTCATCGTAGGCACGGTAGCCGGCACGCTGATCGTTGGAGAGGATCTTCTCGACAAAGGCATTGTCATAGAAGCCCTTAATAAAACTGCCACGCTCTTCGGCATCCGGTTGGGTGTCAAAAAACGTGGCAATTTCAATTCGGTGATCTTTCAGAGCGTCGCTGTTGCGGATCAGCTCCTGTTTTTCAGCATCGTGGAAGTAGTATTCCGTTTCTCGTCTGGCTTCATAATCATAGGGGATATGCTCCAACCCGTCAGCCGGAGCAGGCGGTTCTGTCAGGCGTAGATCAGCTGGCTCAGAATCGTCTCCTCGGCTCGGTTCCGGATGTTGTTCATCCGCGCGACCCACTCCATCTGATTCTCGGCTTTCATTGTCTCCGTCACGCCCTCGGATACTGCCATCTGATCCATCAGCCGTTCCAGCATCTCGTCCGCTGTCCGGTCGATCTCTTCCAGATGAGGATTCAGTTTCCCGCTCATCAGCATCCCGCTGTAGATCGGGCGCCGGTGCTGTCGCATGAACTCGCGCCGCAGCATTCCAAACTTCCCAATCATCGGGTTCTCCGGGGGAATCAGATCGGGCATCAGATAATCGCCTTCCTGGTGATACGTCAGGTTCATAGTCATTACTCCTTTCATCTTGATTGTTTTCAACTGCATCATATACGGGCTGCTCTCGTGATGCAAATGTGCGAACAGGATTCTTTTCCTCTCGCTCTGCTGCCCGGACAGCACGCTCAACTTCCCGGAGCAGCATCTCGGATATATCACTGGTCGCGTTGCCGAGGACAGCTGCTGTGTTGGGGGTGTTGAAGTCTATAATCCACGCAAACATATCGGATTCGATATAATCAGATGGGTCAATCCCACATCGCGTTAAGACCATGAATGCTAGACTGGCTTGTGGATCTGCATCGACTAAAAGAACATGATGGCCGGCGTTTGCGAGACCTACGCCTAAGTTGATGGTGGTCGTTGTCTTTCCAACACCACCTTTCTGGTTCATCACAGCGATGATCTTTGAGCGTTTCATTTTGATACCTCCTTTTTGAAATGAATTGTTTTAGAGCAGGCTTCTGGTGAGGCTTGCTTATGTATGCTTTGGATTTAGTATTTAAAACAAGAAAAGCCACACTCGTAAAAGTGTGGCTTTTTTGCAGATGTCTTGGCGGGAAGAACCTTATTCAGTGATCATTGATGTTTTATCAAGTACGTTATGAACACTCGCACCAAGAGGCCCGGGCCTCTTGGTGTCGATGGTGCCAATCTCGCGCCGGTCGGCCGCAGGCCGGTTCCGGCGACGGCGGCGCAGCCGCCCAATCCCCGCAGGGGATTCGAGTACGGCCAACACGTCAGAAGAACTCAGCTCCGTTTCGTTTCCGCGGTTTGCGTAAGAGCCGCGGAAACTGCACATCCGCTGAATCCTTCTTCCTTTCCAAACCGGAGGACTCACGGGGGTCCTCCGATTTGGTCTGTGGGGAGAAAACGACAGATACGTTATGAACAATCGCACCATACGGCAAAGAGCCCGCCTTTTGGCGGGCTCTTTGCCGTATTACAGCATAATTGTTTGAAGTTCCCGGTCGAGTACAATGACGGGCGGTCCGCTCTCCGGCCAGGCACGGAGGCTCCGGGAAAACATCTGTTGGAGCTGTTCCCCGTTTCCCGCCGGAAACGGCAGATGATACACGACGATCGTCTCCGCCGGCAGCGTGCCGTGAAAGAAACGCCTGCGCTGAAGATCGCTGAAGAACAGGGGGTTGACAAAGGCGGCCCGCAGCGGCTCTTCCCCAAGAAAAGAAAACGTCTCCCGGGTATAGTCTGCATCCGATGTAAACAAGAGCCTTTTTCCCCCGCAGGCGATCAGATAGCAAAAGTGCAGGACGTAGTGGTACTTCTCGTCTAGGTGCAGGGTCCGGAACGTAGAAACCTGCACCTCGTCCGAGAGAGTAAAAACGGTTTTCACGATCTGGCCGGACAAAACAGAACAAGGAGTTCCGGTCTCTCTCACAAAATCAAAAAAGCCCTGCCGCTCCAATCGCTCCGACACGGGGAGCATCAGCCCCTTCACCGTGTGACGACGGAGAAAAGTCCGGGTCATGTCCTCGGAGAAATGGTCCTCGTGCAGGTGCGTAAACAGCACGTAATCCACTTCGTCAAAAGGCGGGAGATCGGACATGAGCCTTTCCCTCGTCTCCGGCGACGGCCCGCAGCCGGAAGTATCTGCAAAGAGCGCGTCAATCAGAATGGACGTATTCCGGACCCGCAGCAGAACGCCGGCGTTTGCCGCAAGGGTGACCTGTATCGGCGGCTCCATAGGCTTTCAGGCTCCTCTCTCTCCGTTCTGTGTTCCGCGCATCTCCCACTTTCCTTCAGGCCTTCACATACACGGTCAGTCCGGCGATCACGATCATGATCTGATCCCCTTCCCCGAACTCATCCCGGTGGATTCCGTTGAGCATCATGCCGCCCTGCACGACCTCCACGTCCACATTGTCGGTGATCAGCAGCTTCTTCAGCGGCTCCGGGTCAATACTGTCCGGATTCGGCGCGCCGATCTTCATGCTGACGCGGATCTCAGACCGCAGATCCTTGACCCCCAGCGTCTCCACCAGGCCGCACATGCAGCAGTGGGACACGGCGTCCCTGACCGCGCGCGCAGCGGCCTCCATGCCATCCATCCCGTGCAGATCGGCTCCATAGCCGATTTCAACAAGATATCTTTTCCACATGTTGAGCGCCTCCTTTTGTTTTGTCGGAACGGTCTCTGCAGCGGCTTAGGGGCTCAGTTCTCCCGCCGAGACCTTTTCGTGGATGATCTGCGCGATGCCGAC
Source organism: Oscillospiraceae bacterium (assembly GCA_045112425.1). GTDB lineage: Bacteria > Bacillota > Clostridia > Oscillospirales > Oscillospiraceae > CAG-103. Next base: position 18,373 of record JBGUHV010000041.1, on the reverse strand, counting down.
TTCCTCATTGGTGGGAAGCACCAGAACCTCCGCAGGCGAATCCGATGTTGAAATCCTGCCCTCTCCGCGAACAGCCAGATTGGCTTCCCGGTCAAACTTCACACCGAGGCAGGAAAGGCGCGAGCAGATTTTTTCACGGACGAGCACGGAGTTTTCCCCGATGCCGCCGGTAAAAACCAGATAGTCCATGCCGCCAAGCTCCGCGTAAAACGCGCCGATGTATTTCACCACCGAATCGCAGAAAGCGTCAATGGCAAGGGCGGCCCGCTCATTGCCGTTCTCGGCGGCATCCTGAATATCCCGCAAATCGTTGCTGACGCCGGAGATACCCAGCAGTCCGCCCTTTTTGCCGATTCCCTCCATGATCTGGTCCATGGTCAGCCCCTGGGTCAGCAGGAAGGGGATCACACAGGCGTCCATGTCCCCGGCCCGGTTGGCGTGGGGAATGCCGGTCTGCAGGGAAAAGCCGAAGGAGGTGTCCACGGACTTTCCGTCTTCTATGGCGCAGATGGATCCGCTGCCGCCCATGTGGCAGGAGATCAGCCGGAAGTGTTCGCCCGCGCGCTTTCGGATCTGACGGGCAATATAGCCGTGAGACGCGCCGTGGTAGCCCAGCCGGCAGATGCCGTACTGTTCGTACCACTCATAGGGCAGGGCGTAGATCCGGCGGGACAGCGGAATGGTCGTGTGAAACGCCGTTTCAAAGCAGCCCACCATCAGCTTGTCCGGAAGCAGGGAGCGGAACACGCGGATCGCCTCAATATAGGGCGGATTGTGCGCCGGCGCCACAGTGACATAAGCCTCCATGGCGGCGAGGACCTCGTCTGTCAGCTCGTGCACGCCGTAGTAGCCTTTCGCCAGCACGGTCTTGAAGCCGATGGCTTCCAGCTCGTCCATGCTTTTGAGCGCGCCGGACTTTTCGCCCAGAAGATAGCGCAGAAACAGCCGGATCCCGTCCGCATAGCCGGGAACGGAGAGTCCCTCCAGCTTTTCCGAAAAGCCGTTTTGGTTGTTTCGATAGGTAAAGATCGCGTCATTGCGGCCGACGCGCTCGGTTTTTGCTTCCACCAGAATGTCCGTGCACGGCATGTCAAAGAGCTTGTATTTCAGGGACGTGCTGCCCACATTGCACACCAGAATTAACATGAAGTCCTTCCCCTTCTACCGCGCCGCGGCCAGCGCGAAGACCCGGCGGATGCCCTCAATGGGGTAATCCACGAAGCGTCCGTCGGCGATCATGGCGGTGACCTCATCCAGACTGAACCAGCGCGCGTCGGCCACCTCGTCCTCCTGCAGGGTGAGCGCCGCGGGGTCCGCCTCCGCCCGGGCCAGGAAGTAATCGTCCAGTACATACGAGAAGGGCTCGGTAAACACGAAGCGCAGATCCTCCGGCTTCAGCGCAAGGCCCATCTCCTCCTCCAGCTCCCGCAGCGCGGAGATTTCGGGGTCCTCCCCGCTCAGGACAAAGCCCCCGGCGGTCAGATCCCAGCGGCCGCCGTAGTGGCCCTTGGCCGTGGACCGCAGCTGACAGAGCAACTCATTCTTTCCGTTGAGCACGCACACATGGGCGACCAGCAGGCGATCGTCCCCGGTGATGGGATCGCCACGGCGCACACTGCGTCCGGTGCGCTCGTGTTGTGGGGTATAGATGTCGAGGATTTCGCCCTCGGCATTTTTGTCGCGGATCTCATCCATGCCGATCTCTCCTTTTTCGCCGCAGGGAGCTTCCGAAATCCGAAAGCTCCCTGCTTTTCTCAATTACAGGAAAATCTCGTCGCCGCTCTTGTTGTCAAGGCCGGGGTGCAGGTCGAAGCGGACCGCGCCGATGCGGGCCTTGCCCGCCACCGCCTTGTCGATCAGCGCCGTGCCCTGGATGCCGAAGCCGCCGCAGAGCTCGATGGCGCCGCATCCGGCGTCCGCCATTTCCTTGGCGACCGCCACCGCCTGGTCGATGGTCTCCACACCGATAGCCGTGAGCGCCACGCCCGGGGTCTCAACGGTCTTGCGGTGGATTGCCGGATCCGCGCCCGGCGCAAGGAAAATGAAAGCTGCAACCAACATGATGTGTCTCCTCCTTATTTATTGGGAATATGAATGGCCTTCTTGTCGATGTTCAGCGCCGCCTCACGCACGGACTCGGCCACGGTGGGATGGCAGTGGATGGTTTCCACGAACTCCTTGACGGTGCACTCCAGCTTGATGGCGAGGGCGGCCTCTTCGATCAGCTCCGTGGCGCTGGGGGCCAAGATATGCACGCCCAGGATCTCGCCGTACTTCTCGCCCGCCAGGATCTTGATCATGCCGTCCGTGTGTCCGGCCACCAGGCTGCGTCCGCTGCCGCTGGTGGGGAACTTGCCGACCTTATAGGCGATGCCCAGCTCCTTGGCCCGCTCCTCGGTGTAGCCGACGCCTGCGAACTCCGGTCCGACATAGGCGCAGGAGGGGCTCATCTCCGGCTTGAAGATGCGGTCGCCGCCCATGGCGTTCTCCGCCGCCACCTCGCCCATGGCCATGGCCGCATGGGCAAGCATGAGTTTGCCGGTGCAGTCGCCCACGGCGTAGACGCCGGGGACATTGGTCTCCTGCTTCTCGTTGGTCTGGATGAAGCCGTCCTTGACCGTGATGCCCGCCTTGTCCAGGCCGAGGTCTTTGGTGTTGGGGCCGCGGCCGACGGCCACCAGGATCTTCTCGGCATCCAGGAACTTCTCCCCGTCGGGGCCCTTGACCTTGACCTTCGCGCCCTTGCCGGTATCCTCCACGGAAACGACGGAGGTGGAGGTGAGGATCTCCAGACCCTCGCCCCGGAGCTTGGCCTCACAAAGCATGGTCAGCTCCCCGTCCATCAGGGGCAGCACCCGCGGCTGCATCTCGACCACGGTGACCCTGGAGCCGTAGCGGCGGTAGACGCTGCCCAGCTCCAGGCCGATGACGCCGCCGCCGATGACCACCATGCTCTCGGGAATGTGGTCCAGGGACAGGCAGGCGGTGGAGTCGATGGTGGCCTTGCTCCCCTTCAGGCCGGGGATGCCCGGAATGATGGGATAGGAGCCGGAGCAGATGATGACCTTCTCGGCGCTGTATTCCTTGTCGCCCACCTTGACGGTCTTGGGGCCGGTGAAGACGGCCTCGCCCGTGACGGAGGTGACCTTGTTGAGCCGCAGCAGGGCCTTGACGCCGGAGGTGAGCTTCTCCACGACGCCGGCGCGGAAGCCCTGGACCTTCTCCCAGTCCACTGCCACGTCCTTGCCGATGATGCCGATGCCAGCGCTGCTTGTGGCGGCCTCATAGATCTCGGAGGTGTGGAGCATGGCCTTGGTGGGCATGCAGCCGCGGTTGAGGCAGGTGCCGCCGAAGGAGTCCCGCTCGATGATGGTGACCTTGCCGCCCAGCTGCGCGGCGCGGATGGCAGCCACATAGCCGCCGGGGCCGCCGCCGATGACCAGGACGCTGTTGGCCTCGCCTGCAGGGGCGGCCGCGGCAGCCGCGGCAGGAGCCGCAGCGGCGGCGGGAGCCGCGCTGACAAGACCGCTGATGTCCTCATCCGCCGCGGCAATGATCGCAACCTTGTCCAGCACGGGGACGGTCACGCCCTCCTCCACGAAAATGTGGCGCAGGACACCCTCGGCGTTGGCCTCGATGGTGTTGGTGAGCTTGTCGGTCTCTACTTCAAAGAAGGGCTCGCCGGACTTGACCGGATCGCCGACCTTCTTGAGCCATTTGCTGACGGTGCCCTCGGTCATGGTCAGGCCGAGTTTCGGCATTACGACTACTTTTGCCATTGTTTTTCTCCTCCCTTACGCAAGCATCAGCGCGGGATTCTCCAGCAGGGCCTTGACTCTCTGCAGGAATTCCGCCGCCACGGAACCGTCCACCACACGGTGGTCAAAGGTCAGGCTCAGCGTCATCATCGGGCGGATGACAATCTCACCGCCGCGGACCACCGCGCGGTCCTCCATTGTGGTGACGCCGAGGATGGCCACTTCGGGCTGGTTGATGATGGGCGTGAAGCTCTCGATTCCGTACATACCGAGATTCGTGATGGTGAAGGTGCCGCCCCGGAGCTTCTCCATGGGCAGGCCGCCCTCGCGGGCCAGCTTTGCCAGCTCCTTGATCTCCTTGGAGATCTCGGTCAGGCTCTTCTTGTCTGCGTCGGGGACGTTCGGCACCACAAGGCCATTATCCAGGGCGACCGCGACGCCCATGTTCACATAGTGCTTGTAGACGATCTTGTTGTCCTCCACCGAGCAGTTGAGGAGCGGGAACTCCGTCAGCGCCTTGGCGATGAACTTCACCAGCAGGTCGGTGTAGCTGACCTTGATCTCCTTGGCCTTGAGCTGCTCCCGGTAAGCCTTCATGGCGCTCATGTCCACAGAGAGGTTGGCCGTGACGGTGGGGCTGGTCATGTGGGAGTTGAGCATGTTCTTGGCAATGGCCTTGCGCATGCCGTTCATCGGGACGACTTCTTCCCGCGGGGCTTCCTCGGGTGCCTTCTCGCGGGTGCTCTCCAGGTAGCGGAGAATGTCTTCGGCAAGGACCCGGTCTTTCGCGCCGATCTTATCCAGTTCAATTCCCAGGTCCTTGGCCACCGCCGCCGCCAGCGGCGAGGCTTTGGTCTTCGGAGCTTCCTCCGCAGCGGGGGCGGCGGGGGCAGGCTTCCAGTTCTTCACATCGTCCAGGGTGATGCGGCCGTTGGGGCCGGTGCCGGGGACCAGGGCCAGGTCGATACCCAGCTCCTTGGCCAGCTTCTTGGCGGCGGGAGCGGCAACGACGCGCTCGCCCGGCGCTCTGACCGGAGCCGCAGAAGCGGCGGGAGCGGCGGCGGCAGGGGCTTCAGGCGCGGCGGCGGCAGCGGAGGCGCCGCCCAGCAGGGCGCTGATATCCTCATCCGCAGCGGCAATGATGGCGACCTTGTCCAGCACGGGGACCGTCGTGCCCTCTTCCACAAAGAAGTGGCGCACCACACCGTCGGTGTTGGCCTCGATGGTGTTGGTGAGCTTGTCGGTCTCCACCTCGAAGAACGGCTCGCCGGACTTGATCTCGTCTCCGACCTTTTTCAGCCACTTGCTGACGGTGCCCTCCGTCATGGTCAGACCCAGCTTGGGCATTACGACTACTTTAGCCATAACAATCCTCCTTGTATATTATCATTGAAGTGTGTTATATCGAAAAAGGGCTTACGCCCTGAACCAGCCGAGTTTCTGTGCCTTCGACAGCGCTTTGCGCGGCAGGACGCGCCACGGGCCGTCGTCCGTGACAATGAAGTCCGCCTGATCTCCCGCGAAGAGCTTGACCTCGCGCTCGCCGTCAAGGGCGATCATGCAGGGCTTGTCCGCAACGACCGTGTACTTTTCACCCAGGGCAAGCTGGCGCTTGTCCTTGATAAACATGGGCGTGAGGATGCCGGCTGCGATGGGTGCCTTGACCGGGATGCCCTCCTCCCCCAGGGCCACGGCATAGCCGAAGGGATCGCTGTCCTCCACAATGTGGTAGGCGCCGGGCACGGCGGAAAAGCCGATGGACGCCGGATGGCAGCGGGAGACGATGATGTGTTTCATCTTCTTCGGATCCCAAATGGCCTTGGCGCCCGCAAACTCGTCGTCCGAGATCACCGCGTCGATCAGGGCCATGTCGCGGTATACGCCGTTGACGAAGACCTGGATGCGCTTGTCGTGGATGCAGACGTCATAGGGGTCGTCCATCAGGGCGGTGGCCGCGGCGGCCATGCCGGCGACCGTGCCCTCCATCATCTGGGGGTAGACGTTGTTGGTGCCAGTGGAGATGGACAGCATCGGGGTCTTCTTCAGAGACTTTGCAGCCGCGCGGGAGGTACCGTCGCCGCCGAGCACGACCACGCAGCCGACACCGCGCTCCTCCATGAGCCGGGCCGCCTCAATGGTGTCGATCATGGAGGCGTCAAAGAGGAAGTCGAGCACCTCGATCTCACAGCAGGGCATTTTGTCGTCCTCCAGCTGATACTGTACGCTGTAGCCCATGGTGAAGGTATCCGGCATATACACGGCCTTTTCGATGCCCAGGCCGTAGGCGGCAAGGGTGATGCGCTTGCAGATATTGACCTTCTCGTTGTTGTCAATGGTGGTGGCATAGGACACAAGTCTCCGGATATCCTTTCCGGACTGGGGATTTGCAATAATGCCTATGGACGCCATGATCATTCCTCCTTGCTTGTGCTTACGCGCTCTTTACAAGCTGTGCTGCGGCAGAAAGCCGCAGCACAGCTTGTGGGTGCCCTTTGCTTCGGCAGGAATCCGGAGGGCGGGAAATGAATTAGAACATCTTCTTCGCGGCAACCACGATGTCCACGTCGTTGGGCATGTAGTACGCCTCAAGGTTGGGGGCGAAGGGGACAGGGGTGTCGAGAGAGCCGATTCTTGCGACGGGAGCGTCGAGCAGGTCGAACATCTCCTCGGCGATGGTGGCGGAAATCTCGCCGCCGTAGCCGCCGCGCTTGGTCTCCTCGGTGATGACGATGGCCTTGTGGGTCTTCTCCAGGCTCTCGCGGATCATGTCCTTATCCAGCGGGAAGAGGCTGCGGATGTCGATGACCTCCGCCTTGATGCCTTCGGCGGCCAGCTTCTTGGCGGCGTCGAGGGCGGTGTAGACCTGGCGGCCGTAGGTGATGATGGTCAGATCCTCACCCTCGAGGGCGATGCGGCCCTTGCCGAGGGGGATGGGATCGAAGTTGTCGACCTCGCTCTTGGTGGCGTAGAGGCACTTGTTCTCGAAGAACATAACGGGGTTGTCGTCGTCAATGGAGCTCAGCAGCAGACCCAGGGCGTCCTGTGCGTTGCTGGGGTACACGACCTTCAGGCCGGGGACGTGGGTCAGCCACGCTTCAAGGCTCTGGCAGTGCTGGGCGGCGCCGCCGGTGCCGGCGCCTGCGGGCAGACGCACCACCATGGGCAGGGAGATGTTGCCGCCGAACATGAAGCGCATCTTGGCCGCCTGGTTGACCAGCTGGTCCATGGCGACCGTCAGGAAGTCGTTGAACATGAGCTCGGCAATGGGTCTGAGGCCGGTGGCTGCGCTGCCCACCGCCGCGCCGATGATGGCGCCCTCGGAAATCGGGGTGTCGCGGACGCGCTCGGGGCCGAACTCGTCAATCATGCCGGCGCTGACGCCAAAGCAGCCGCCGAAGGCGCCGACGTCTTCACCGAACAGGAGCACATTGGGATTCTCGCGCATCCGGATGGACATGGCCTCGCGGATCGCTTCGCCGTAAGTCATCATCTTACTCATCTCTCACGCACCTCCGCAACAATATCAGAATATACATCCACGACGGCGCTCTCCTCCGGGGCGAAGGGCTGAGCATCCGCAAAGGCGATCGCTTCGGCAATCTGCTTGTCGACAGCGTCCTTCACGCCCTTGATCTCCTCGGCGGTCATGACGCCGTTCTCCTCGAGGTACTTCTCGAAGCGTGGCATCGGGTCCTTGGCTATCCATGCGGCCTGCTCCTCTTTGGGCTTGTAGGTGGCGGGGTCGCCTTCGAAGTGGCCGCGCTGACGGTAGGTCTTGCACTCGATGAGCGTGGGGCCCTTGCCGGCTCTGGCTCTGGCGACGGCTTCCTCGGCCGCCTCAAACACCGCGATGGGATCGTTGCCGTCAACGGCGACGCCGGGTATGTTGTAGGCCGCGCCGCGATCGGCGATGTCCTTGATGGCCTGGTGGCGATCCTGACTCATGGAAATGCCGTAGTGGTTGTTCTCGCAGACGAAGATAATGGGGAGCTTCCAGATCGAGGCCATGTTCAGCGCCTCATGGAAAGTGCCCTGGTTGGTGGAGCCGTCGCCGAAGAAGCAGACGCAAACCTGATCGGTGCCGCGGATCTTGGCGGACAGGCCCGCGCCGACCGCGATGTTGTGGCCCGCGCCCACGATGCCGTTGGCGCCCAGGATGCCCAGGTTTCTATCCGCAATGTGCATCGAGCCGCCCTTGCCCTTGCAGTAGCCGGTGTAGCGGCCGAAGAGCTCGGCCATCATGAGATTCAGATCGCCGCCCTTGGCGATGATGTGGCCGTGGCCACGGTGGGTAGACGTGATGAAGTCATCATCCCGCAGGCACTCGCACACTGCCGGAGCGATCGCTTCCTCACCCAGATACAGGTGGGCAAAGCCGTAGATCTTGCCCTCGGCGAACAGATCCTTGGCTGCCGTCTCGAAAGCACGGATGCGGCACATGCGGGTATAGATGTCTTTCATCTGTTCTCTGCTTACTGCCATTTGAAAACCTCCTATCGTAATACGCGGCGGCGGAGCAGATCGCGCCGGCCGCTTTTCCGTGGGACAAAAGCCTTTGTCCTCTATAAATAGTATACAACTATCTCACAAGATTCTCAATGCAGAAATGGGTTATTTTGTCATTTTCTACAATACAGTCATTTTTTGGAGTTTCTTTTGGGCATTATTTAAGGATTGTTAAACAATGCCCAAAGTGCGGCTTTCAATTATTCCTAATTTTGAGACAAAATCTCACGCGTCTCATTTCGTCTCACCATCCATGCAAAAATGAGAAAAACGCTCCGACTTTCGGGGCGTTTTTCTCATGTCTCTATGTGCAGTTTGCCGGATGATCCTTCCACCGGGACAGGGCGCTTACCGGCCTGTCCCGCGACAGGCTGCGCCACCGTGCCCTTTTGCCGCTGTGGGCATCCTGCATAAGCGCCCGCTCAGGGCTTCTGCTTGATCAGGCGCGGGATGATGCCGTACTTCTTCATGCGGCGGTAGAGCGTGGCGCGGCTGATGCCGAGGCGCTCGGCGGCGGCGTCCACATCCCCGTTGCAGATGGTCAGCGCGGCGATGATCCCCCCCTCCCCCGCATTGGACAGGAGGGTCGCGTCGGCTGGGGCCTCCGGCTCTCGCCGCTCCAGTGACAGGACAAGGTTCTCGCTTGTCAGCGTGCTGCCCGCGCTGCTGTAATAGGCACGGGCAATGCTGTTTTGCAGCTCGCGCACATTGCCCGGCCAGTCATAGGCGCGCAGTCCCTCCAGAAATTCCGGCGTCATGCTCTTCGGGGTGTCGGAGCTGCTCTCGTTCAGCCCGCGCAGAAAATACTCGGCATAGAGCGCAAGATCCTCCGGCCGCTCCCGCAGGGGCGGGATGTCCAGCTTGAGACTGCTCAGGCGGAAATACATGTCCCTGCGAAAGCTGTCCCGCTCGACAAGTCGACTCAGCTGCTGGCTGGTGGAGGCGATGATGCGGATGTCGAGCTGGATGGGCTGCGTGCTGCCGAGGCGCTGGATGCTGTGGGTTTCCACCGCCCGCAGGAGCTTCTGCTGCATCTCCAGCGGCATGTTGGAGACCTCGTCGAGAAACAGCGTGCCGTTGTCTGCCAGCTCAAAGCGGCCGGGCTTGCCCTCCGCGGCTCTGCCGGGGAAGGCGCTGGCCTCATAGCCGAAGAGCTCCATTTCGAAAAGCTCGCGCGGAATGGACGCGCAGTTGACCACGACAAAGGGCCCGTCGGCGTTCCGGCTTGCGTTGTGGATCGCCTGGCCCAGCACCTCCTTGCCGCTCCCGCTCTCGCCCTGGATCAGGATATTGCCCTCATAGCGGGCAAACTTTGCCGCCAGGGCCAGGGTCTTTTTCATGCTGTCGTTTTCGGTGAGAATGCTGCGGAAGGTGAAAACGGCGCGGTTGCCGGAGAGCTTGTTGACTGAGCTGATCAGCTGGGTCTGCGGGCGAAGCGTGACGCTGTAGGCCCGTTCATATTCCGTCAGCGGGGTGACAACGAAGCAGCAGTAGATGGTCTCATCACCGATATGCAGGGCCATGTTGTCAGAGACGAAGGGTTCGCCGCTTTTCCAGTTTTTGTTTTCCAGGCCTACGCTCTTGACGATGCCCTCCATTCCTATGCGGCGCAGTCCCGCAAGGTCGGTCTTCAGCAGTTTCTCCGCTGCGCTGTTCATCCAGAAGGGCTCGCGATTCTGGTCCAGGAACAGGATGCCGTCCCGGCTGCTCTCCAGCGCCGCGTTCATCATCTGAGCGTTGTAGGCCTGGCGGATCTGCCCCTCGATGCCGATGGCCGCCGCCTGTACCATGCCGAGCGTGTGCGGGTGCGCCTTGCCAATATCTCCGGAGATGTTGATGCAGCCCACGATTTCGCCGTTCGGCCCATGGATGGGCGCGGCGGAGCAGGTCCAGCCGTGGTGCGTGACGCAGTAGTGCTCCGGCCCCACCATCTGGATCGGGATGTCATAGTCCAGCGCCACGCTGATGGCGTTGGTGCCAACCTCCAGATTGCTCCACATGGCGCCCGGCATGAAGCGCATGTCCTGCGAGCGGGAGACGATCTCCTCGTCCCCCATCATCTCCAGCAGATAGCCCGCGCTGTCGGTCAGCACGACGAGAAAGCCGGAAGCGCGGATGATGTCAAAAACCTGCCGCATGACGGGGATGGCAATCTCCAGAAAAAGCTTGTTTGCCGTCCGTGCGCTCTCGAGCACGTTTGCGTCGATATGCCGCCCCTCGCCCCCGGAGGGGTTGAGCCCCGCCGCCCGGCATCTGCGCCAGGATTCGGCGATAGGGGCCCGGACCTCGGGGCTCATCTTGCCCTCAAAGACGTAGTCCGCCCAGAGCGCTGTCATTTTTGAAATGTCCATATTCCACCCCTCAGCCCAGTATTGTTTCCGTGATCTCTTTCGCCGTGATCGCGCCGAAGAGCGCGCCGATGTCAAAGCCCGCCAGCGTCTCCGCCAGGGCCTGCCGTGTCAGCGGGACGTCCCGCAGCGCCTCGCACAGGGCGGTGTTCGGCGCCGCTGCCATGTAGTCCCCGTAAAAGGCGATCTCCTGGATGCGCCCCTCGTGCGTGTTCATCCGCACTTCCAGGGTGCCGCCCGGAAAGCGCCGCCGGTTTTTCATCTCAAAGTCCGGGCTGCGCCCGTAGGTCCACTCCCAGCTGCGGTACTTCTCCTCCGCCAGCTTCCGCACGGCCGCCAACTCCTCGTCAGTGAGCGTCTCACGGAGCATACCGTCCTGCGTGAGCTCCCGGAGCAGCCGCTCCCGAAACTGCGCGAGGTCTGCGTCCGCGGGGAGATAGTCCCGGATGTTCCCCACGCGGGAGCGAACCGATTTGGCGCTTTTGGAGCGGAACTTTGCCGGGTCCGCTTTCAGCGCGCCCTCAATCATGGCCGGGTCGGAATCGAAGAGCAGCGTGCCGTGGTGGAGGATCCTGCCGTTCGTGATCCGCTGCGCCACACCGGAGACCTTTTTCCCGCCGACGAGAATGTCGTTTCTTCCGCTGGTCTCCGCGTCCACGCCCATGGCGGCCAGCGCCCGGCAGACCGGGTCGGTAAAGCGCCGGATCGTGAGCTCCTCCGCGTTCCCCACGTCGCAGATAAAGGAGTAATTGAGGTTTCCGAGATCGTGGTATACCGCGCCGCCGCCCGTCATTCGCCGCACCACGGTGACGCCGTGTTTTTCTACGAAGGCGGCGTTGATCTCCTCTGCCGTGTTCTGGTTCAGCCCGATGACGACGGTGTTGGCATTCTGCCAGAGCAGCAGCCAGTCGCCCTCGCGGAAGTGTTCCAGAACATACTGTTCCAGCGCGAGATTATAGCAAGGATCCACAGAACCCGTTTCCAGGTAATGCACGGGCATCGCGCGTTCCCTCCTTTCCTGCAGAGCGCAGACGGAGCGCCCCGCAGCCCTTCTTTGCTTCGGCTTTTTCCAGGAAGCGCTGCCTCTTGATGATCACGCGCTCGTGGGTTCCCTGGCCGATCAGGCCGCATTCGTCAAAGGCGCGGACCTCGAAGGTGAGCTTGCGGCCGTCGATCGCGGTGAGCCGGCTCTCCGCCCAGACCTTCATCCCCACGGGGGTCGCGGCCTCATGGCTGACGGAGAGCCCGGTGCCGACCGTGCTCTGCCCCTCTTCCAGTTCCGGCGCGACCGAGCTCTGCGCGGCCTCTTCCATCAGGGCGATCATGTAGGGCGTCGAAAAGACATGCAAATCGCCGGACCCGACACTGGCGGCTGTGTTCCGGTCGTTGACCGTACATTCCGCGTGTCCCTGAATGTTGATTTTAAGCATGACAAATCCCTCCGAATCCTTCATTTTTCTTGGTTACCTGCATTCTAACCGAAATATGGCAGTATATCAAGCCCTTGCGTTCAACTGATCTGTTGGCCCGGTGCACAGCCGGCCGCCTGCATTCTTCTTCAAAGCGCAGCAGACCAGCTCCCTGCAAGAAAAAACGAATGTGCTGAGAAAAAGTTTGGAAAATGTGTGCTGACCGCCGGAATTGTTTTTATCAAGTACGTTATGAACATTCGGACCACATTGTCTGACCGAAATGGATATTTCGGTCAGATTTCTTTATTTTTCAACGGTTTGCGGGCTCTTTTTGGGCCTCATTTTTAGGATAAAACAAAAAGATATTTAAACCAATCGACAGGACTTGAACCTCCGACCCCCTATTATTGAGGATATTTAAGGGCGGATTTCACGCTATTTTTTGCGCGGAATCCGCCCTCTTTTCGTTTCTGTGACTGTTAAATTTTTAAGTCTGGGGAATCAACTTGCTGTCGAACAAATCGGATGCGTTGACGAGATCCTGCTTGTAAGCAGAAGAGCCGGAAAGATTGCGGAGCAGGATCTTTCTCTCATCCTTGTACTCAGGACCAATGAAACCCAGCCGTAGCAGAAAGCAGCGGAATGTATATTTCTCATTCACTGTAGGCTTCTGCTTGCATGCAATCTTGTGCTGATTCCGGGCAAGGGCACACAGGGATGCAACAAAGTGTGTGTATGCCTTCGTTTCCTCCTCGGACAGCTGACGATCGAACCAGGGGAATAAGATTTGATTCTCCTGAACCTCAACAGGCAGAGCGTCGACCTCCAGGGCCTTTCGGATCAGATCTCCCTTGGAAATCAGCAGATTCTGCAGATTTTCGAGGTTCTGCTGCGAAAACAGAGAAACAGGAAGGGAAATACTGACTCCGGCGGCCTCTTCCGGTTGATCGCATTCCAGTTTTGCGTCTAACGCAAAGAACTGATGCTCTTCCAGCGCTTGCTACAACTGTGTTAACGTAGTTGGCTCCACAGAGTCGTCTGCATACACCACCCCTTTGCTGTCTATCCGGTAAGGCCCTACCTCATACGAAAAAGAAGGTGCTCCCAGATAGCTGAAAGGTATATGTGTGTGTGCCGCGATCGTGTGAACCAGCAGTTTCCGATCGCTCCCGGAAACATCGTAATTCAAGTATTTTGTGTGTTGTTCCATAGAAAAACCTCCTTAAAAATTGGGGATTCTGTAAATTAAGAGACCTTGGCATGACGCAAGAGGACTACGTCGGCGCTTTGGTATGGAATCGCAAGGGGATAGAGATCCTAAACCAGATCACAAAAAATGTTGAGCCCATACATGAGCATGATATCTTTCGAGATCGAGTTAAAAGCTATCAAATCATGGGTGAGAATGTATCGTATCTGGATATCCGAGGCTTCTTTGAAGGCAGGACGGTGAATCTGGTGTCCGGCTGACGCGTCTGCAGAATGACGGTATGGTCTTGAACTGAATGGGCCTGACGGGAAATGATGTGCATCAAAACGAAAGGGAAGCACTCTTCCCCTGCCGAAACCGTCTGTTTTTCTTCGGAGAGACAGGCGGTTTTTCTTTACGAGCAAGAAACTCGAGTATGGTGTGGATTTTATCTTGCAATATACTGGGATCTATACTATAATGATGCCGAAAACCGCATAGTGATCGATGGGGAGCTCGTTGGAGCTGAGAGGAAGGATCACCTTCGACCCACTGACCTGATTTGGATCATGCCAACGTAGGGATTCGATTTTTTACCGAAGCGTCCGATCAGGGTGCTTCGGTTTTTTCATTCTCATTTTGAAGGGAGGGAACGGCAGTTTCCGCACAGCGGCAGGCAGGAGGGGAGCGCCTCAGGTCTGAAAAACAGCGAGGGAAGCCGTGTTCCGGCGTGAGAGGAGGCCAGTGAGCCTCGACCGAAAATCGGAAACGACAAACAGCCGTTTCATCATTCAAAGGAGAATTACCATGAAAAAAACCAACACCCGCAAGCTGGCGCTTGCCGCCGTCTTTACCGCCGTCGCCGTGGTGGGAAGCCTGCTTTCCTTCCCGGTCTTCGGCAGCCGCTGCGCCCCGGTGCAGCATATCGTGAACATCCTCTGCGCCGTGTTCCTGGGCCCCGCATGGGGCGTGGGCGTGGCCTTCGCAGCCAGCCTTCTGAGAAATCTGCTGGGCCTCGGCAGCCTCATGGCCTTCCCTGGCAGCATGATCGGCGCGCTGCTCTGCGGTCTCGCCTACAAGGCCATGAAGGGCAAGTCCGCCGCTTTGCCCGTGACGCTGCTTGCGGAGATCTTCGGCACCGGCGTGCTGGGCGGCCTCTGCGCCTACCCCATCGCCACCCTGTTCATGAACGTGGACGCGGCCGCCGTGGCCTTCTATGCCTATATCATCCCGTTTCTGATCTCCACTACCGGCGGCAGCATCATCGCGGGCCTCGTCATCGCGGCGCTGCAGTCCGGAGGCACCCTCAGCAAAATGCAGGCGAGGCTGGACGCCTGACGCCTGAAAAAAGGAGCTTCCCATGTCTTCTGAATACCTATCAAACGTCCGGCGGCTGCGCCCGATGGTCCATACGATCACCAACTACGTCACCGCCAACGACTGCGCCAATCTGCTGCTGGCAGCAGGCGCATCACCCATCATGGCGGACGCTCCGGAGGAGACCGCGCAGATCGCGGCCATGGCGGACGCCGTGGTGCTGAATCTCGGCACCCTCAGCACTTCCAGAAAAGAGGCCATGCTACTTGCCGGGAAGGCCGCCTCTGCAGCGGACAAGCCCATTGTGCTGGATCCCGTGGGGGTCGGAGCCTCCGGTTTTCGCCGGGAAACGGCGGGGCTGCTGCTTCGGGAAGCAGAGCCTACGGTCATTCGCGGCAACCGGAGTGAGATCCGTGCCCTGCGCACCGGAGAGACCGGGGAGCGCGGGGTGGACACTGCCGACCTTCCGGAGGGCGACGGAGAAAACGCCCGCCTTCTGGCGAAACAGACCGGCGCTGTGGTTTTGCAGACCGGGGAGACGGATCTGGTTACCGATGGGGAGCAGGTTCTTCGGGTACAGGGCGGCAGCGACATGCTCTGCCTTGTGACGGGGGCGGGCTGTATGCTCAGCGCCCTCACCGGCGCCTTTCTGGCCGCGAACCCGGATCGTCCGCTTCTGGCGGCGGCCGCGGCGGCGGAGACCATGAGCGTCTGCGCCGAGATCGCCCAAAGGCGGCTGCGGACCGGAGAGGGGAACGCCAGCTTTCGCACCCGGCTCATCGACGCCATGTGCAATCTGACGCCGGAGACTTTCAGAAAATGGAGACAGGAAGCATGAGCAATTGCAAACCGGAGTGGATGCGGCTGTATGCCGTCACGGATCGCGCCTGGGTGGGGGAGCAGACCCTCTATGAGCAGGTGGAGTGCGCTCTGCGGGGCGGCGTCACCTGCGTGCAGCTGCGGGAAAAGCATCTGGATTTCGACGCCTTTCTCGCGGAGGCGAGGGAACTGAAAACCCTCTGCCAACGCTATGGCGTGCCGCTGATCATCAACGACAGTGTGGAGATCGCTCGCCTCTCTGACGCCGACGGCGTCCACGTGGGCCAGAGCGACATGCAGGCGAAGGACGTCCGCGACCTTCTGGGACCCGATAAGATTATCGGCGTCACGGCCAAGACCGTGGAGCAGGCCCTGCTGGCCCAGGAGATGGGGGCGGACTATCTGGGCACCGGGGCGTTTTTCGTCACGGACACGAAAAAGGACGCCCTGCCCATCACCCATGAGATGGCCCGCGCCATCACCGCGGCGGTGGACATCCCCGTCACCGGCATCGGCGGCATCACCCCGGGGAATCTGGACACGCTTGAGGGACTGGGGCTCGACGGCGTGGCGCTGGTGAGCGCGATTTTCTCCGCCCCGGACATCGAGCAGCGCTGCAGACAGCTGCGGACGCGCTGGATGTTCCCTGAAAACTGAATCAACCGCCGCGTATTATATGCGGCGATTCCGCGGCAGATCGGGGGCACCACCTTCTGTCGCGTAACAAAAGTTAATGCGTCTCAGGAAAGGAGAAAACAGCATGAGAACAGCATTATCCATCGCTGGAAGCGATTCCAGCGGAGGCGCCGGGATTCAGGCCGACCTGAAAACCATGACCATGAACGGCGTGTTCGCCATGAGCGCGGTCACCGCGCTCACCGCGCAGAACACCACAGGCGTTCGCAGCGTCATGGAGGCCACCCCGGCGTTTCTGGCAGACGAGCTGGACGCGGTGTTTGAGGACATCCGTCCCGACGCGGTCAAAACCGGGATGGTATCGTCGTCGGCTTTGATCCGAGTCATTGCGCAAAAGCTCCGGCAGTACGAGGCGAAGAACATCGTGGTGGACCCCGTCATGGTGGCCACCAGCGGCGCGCGTCTGCTGCAGGAGGAGGCGCTGCAGACGCTGAAAACCGAGCTGCTGCCCCTGGCCGACGTGGTGACGCCGAACATCCCGGAGGCGGAGATCCTCGCGGATATGTCGATCACCAACGCGGAGGAGATGCGCGCCGCGGCAAAGCAGATCCACGACGCCTACGGCTGCGCCGTGCTGCTGAAGGGCGGGCACCGGGTCAACGACGCCAACGACCTGCTCTACGACGGCGAGACCTTCACCTGGTTTGAGGGCCGCCGCATCGATAATCCCAATACCCACGGCACCGGATGCACCCTCTCCAGCGCCATTGCGGCCAATCTGGCAAAGGGCTTCGAACTGCCGGACGCTGTGCGCCGCAGTAAGGAATACATCTCCGGCGCGCTGGCCGCCATGCTGGATCTGGGGCAGGGAAGCGGCCCCATGAACCATGCCTTCGACCTCCGGGGCGAGTTTGCAAAGGAGGCGCAGTGACATGGAAAAACGCACCTCTTTGTTTGAAAACGGCTTGATCTGGTTCGGCGCCGGCGTCTCCATCGCGGAGATCGTCACAGGCACCTATCTGGCGCCGCTGGGCTTCGGAAAGGGCGTCGCGGCGATCCTGCTGGGACATCTGATCGGCTGCGTGCTGCTGTATCTGGCGGGCCATATGGGCGGCGTCCTTCGGCGCAGCGCCATGGAAACCGCGAAGCTCTCTTTCGGCCAGAAGGGCGCGCTGCTCTTCGCGGTGCTGAACATTCTCCAGCTGGTGGGCTGGACGGGCATTATGATCTACGACGGGGCTCTGGCCGCCGACACCATCTTCGGTGTGGGCCGCTGGGTCTGGTGCCTGGTGATCGGGGCGCTGATTATCCTCTGGATCCTGATCGGCATCCAGAACCTCGGCAAGGTGAACACCGTGAGCATGGCGGCGCTGTTTCTGCTGACCATCGTGCTGAGCGTGGTGGTGTTCCGCGGCGGCGCAGTGCCCTCCGGAGAGAGCATGAGCTTCGGCGCGGCGGTGGAGCTCTCGGTGGCCATGCCACTGAGCTGGCTGCCGCTGATCAGCGATTATACCAGAGAGGCGAAGGAGCCGAAAAAGGCCGCCGCCGTGAGCGCTGTGGTCTACGGCCTCGTGAGCTGCTGGATGTATCTGATCGGCATGGGCGCGGCGATCTTCACCGGCGAATATGATATCGCTCTGGTGATGGTGCGGGCAGGCCTCGGTGTCGCGGGACTTCTGATCATCGTCTTTTCCACGGTCACGACCACGTTCCTGGACGCCTACAGCGCGGGCATTTCTGCCGAGACGGTGTTCCCGAAGGCCTCCGGCAAGTGGATCGCCGTGGCGGCTGCGGTTCTGGGCACCGTCGGGGCCATCGTCTTCCCCATGGACGACATCACGGACTTCCTCTATCTGATCGGCTCGGTCTTCGCGCCCATGGTGGCCATCCAGATTGCGGACTTCTTCTTCCTGCACCGGGACGACACGGAGAAGGTCGTGAGCCTGCGTAATCTGATCCTCTGGGTGATCGGCTTCGTGCTCTACCGGCTGCTGATGCGGGTGGATCTCCCGGTGGGCAACACCCTGCCGGACATGGTCATCACCGCGCTTCTTTGCTGGGCTGTGAATGCCTTCGCGCCAAAGAAAGCGTGAGCGCAAAATCGTCTGTTTTTCTTCGGAAAGACAGGCGATTTTTGTTGTAATATCAATGGTTTGCAGGCTTCTTGATTGTTTCTCGTTCTTTGCGAAAAGTTGTTTTCCACGGGCGGCACCCTTGACAGCGACCTGTCCTATACGCTGCAGACATTCTATACGACATTAATCTCCGTTCCCGCCGTGCACGACTGGGGCGAGTGGACCTTAACCAAGGAAGCGACGCTGACGGAGGAGGGGGTGGAAACCCGCACCTGCAAAGCCGATCCGTCCCACACCGAGACGCGCGCGATCC
>JBGUHV010000040.1:0-15298 GCA_045112425.1 Oscillospiraceae bacterium | reverse complement strand
CACGGCGGTCACCGCCGCCGTCGCGCGCGGGAACGTGATGGGCTGCCAGTTCCACCCGGAAAAGAGCGGCAAGGTCGGGCTGAACATTCTGAGAGCCTTTTGTGAACTGGAGGCGGCAACATGATTCTCCTTCCCGCGATTGATCTGTATGAGGGCCGCGCCGTGCGGCTCTATCAGGGCGACTACCGCCAGATGACCGTCTATGCCGAGCGCGGCGCCGACATGGCAGTGCACTTCGCGGACGCCGGGGCGCAATGGGTGCACATGGTCGATCTCGAGGGCGCAAAGTCCGGCGAGACGCCGAACCTCCCCGTTGTGGCGGAGGTCGCAAAGCGCGGCGACCTGAACGTCGAGATCGGCGGCGGCATCCGGGATGACGACACGGTTGCCCGCTATCTCGATCTCGGCGTGCGCCGTGTGATTCTCGGCACGGCGGCGCTGCGCGACCGCGCGTTTCTGGAGCGCATGGTCGCAAAGTACGGCGAGGCCATCGCCGTCGGCGTCGACTGCCGAAACGGCCTCGTCGCCACGCACGGCTGGACGGAGACGAGCGAGACGACCGGCGAGGAATTCTGCGCCGTTTTGGATTCCCTCGGCGTCAAAACCGTGATCGTGACGGACATTTCGCGCGACGGCGCGATGCGCGGGGTCAACCAGACGCTCTACGAGAATCTCAACGCGCGCTTTTCGATGAATATCATCGCCTCGGGCGGCGTGTCCTCGTTGGAGGACATTCGGGCATTGAAGGACGCAGGAATCTACGGGGCGATTTTGGGAAAGGCCTATTACACAGGCGCAGTCGACCTGCGCGAAGCACTGGAGGCTGCACGATGATTACCAAACGAATCATCCCCTGTCTGGACGTGAAGGACGGCAGGGTGGTCAAGGGCGTGAACTTCCTCGGGCTCAGCGACGTGTCCGACCCGGTGGCGCTCGCGGCTTACTATTCCGAGCACGGGGCGGACGAGCTCGTGTTTTACGACATCACCGCCTCGCACGAGGGGCGGGGGCTGTTCACGGACATTCTCACGCGCGTGGCGGAGACGATTTTCATCCCGCTCACGGTCGGCGGCGGCATCAACACGCTCGACGATTTTGACCGCGTGCTCAAGTGCGGCGCGGACAAGGTGAGCGTCAATTCCGGCGCGATCCGAAACCCCGCGCTCATCGGCGAGGCCGCCAGGCGCTACGGCGACCAGTGCGTCGTGCTCTCGGTGGACGCAAAGCGCGTCGGGAACGAATTTCGCGTCTTCGCCAAGGGCGGGCGCGAGGACACCGGCATGGAGCTCATCGAGTGGATCCGCCGCGGCGTCGGCGACGGGGCGGGCGAGATCGTCTTAAACTCCATCGACACCGACGGCGTGAAGCAGGGCTTCGATCTCGAGATGCTCGCCGCGGTGTGCGAGGCCGTGTCCGTGCCCGTGATCGCCTCGGGCGGCGCAGGCTGCGCCGAGGACTTCGTGACGCTGTTTCGCTCGCTCCCGAAGGTCGACGCCGGACTCGCCGCAAGCATCTTCCACTTCGGAGAGGTGGAGATCAGCGAGCTGAAGAAGCTGCTGGCCGAAAGCGGGATTCTTGTCAGAAGATAAAGTGTGGAGTGTGGAGTGTGGAGTTTAAAGTGTTTGCTCCGCAAACCATTTCAAATCTTCGCCGTCAGGCGATACCTTCACTCCACACTCCAAACTCCTAACTCCACACTCAAGAATAGAGGTAAAAATGATGCTTAACGTTGATAATCTGAAGTTTGACGATAAAGGTCTCATTCCCGCGATCGTCGTGGATACCGAGACGAAGCAGGTGCTGACGCTGGCTTACATGAACGCCGAGAGTCTGCGCATCTCGATGGACGAGGGGCGCACCTGCTTTTTCAGCCGCTCGCGGCAGACGCTCTGGCGCAAGGGCGAGACGAGCGGGAACGTGCAGCACATCGTGTCGATCACGGCGGACTGCGACGCCGACGCCCTCGTCGTCGAGGTGCGAAAGGACGGCCCCGCCTGCCACACCGGCGCGGAAAGCTGCTTCTTCCAGCCGGTCTATGAAGGCGCGGCAAAGCCGGGCTTTCAATATGAAGACCTCTTTGAGATGCTGCGCGGGCGGAAGGAGACGCCGAAGGAGGGCTCCTACACCTCCTACCTCTTCGACAAGGGGCGCGACAAGATCTTAAAAAAGGTCGGCGAGGAGGCCACGGAGGTCATCATCGCCGCGAAGGACGACGACAGGGCCAACACGATCTACGAGCTCGGCGATCTCATGTACCACGCGATGGTGCTCATGCTCGACATGGACATCACCATGGACGAGATCAAGGCCGAGATGGCCTCGCGCCACGTAATCGACCACAAGGTGAAGCAGGAGAAGATGAAATGATCTTCACGCAATCTATCCACAACCACACCACCTTTGACGACGGCAAAAACACGCCTGCCGAGATGGCGGCTTCAGCGCTTGACCTCGGCCTTTCCGGACTCGGGCTCACGGCGCACAGCCCGATGGAAAATGAATACTGGACGGTGAAGCCGGAGCGCATGGCGGAATACCGGCAGGAGCTGCATCGGCTCAGAGACGAATATGCCGGACGCATGGACGTCTGGTGCGGGCTGGAATATGACCTCACCTCCGAAGCGAAGTGGCTCGAGGGCTTCGACTATGTGATCGCCTCGGTGCACGCGCTGGAAACGGCGCGCGGTCTCTGGGCGCTGGACGACAACCGCGAGCGGTCGCGCCGCATGATCGTGATCGCCTTCGACGGCGATCAGGACGCCGCGGCGGAGGCGTACTTCCGGAAGGTCAAAGAGATCGCGCAGATCGGGAAGGCCGATATCGTCGGACACTTTGACCTCATCACGAAGTTCGACGAGCCGGAGCCGCTCTATGACGCGGCGTCGGCGCGCTATCGCGCCGCGGCGCTCGACGCGATGGCGGCGCTGGTGCGCGCCGGGAAGATCTTCGAGATCAACACCGGCGCGATGAGCCGGGGCTACCGCACGGCGCCCTACCCCGCGCCGGATCTGCTCTGCGCCCTGCGCGAGATGGGCGGGCGCATCACGATCACCGCCGACGCGCACAGCCGCGAGAACCTCACCTTCGCCTTCGGTCAGGCGGAGGCGGCGGCCAAAGCGGCGGGCTTTGCGGAGCTCTGGGAATTCGACGGCACGGGCTTTGCGCCAAGGCCGCTCCCCCTGTCATTCTGAGCGGAGCGAAGCGGAGTCGAAGAATCTTGGCAAAGCAGCCGGACAGACGCTGGTGGTTCTGTTTTGCTGCCAAGCCAAGATCCTTCGACTGCGCGCTGACGCGCTCCGCTCAGGATGACATGTTTTTCAGACTGGAGGAATTGCCATGACACAGGACGAAAAATATAAACATTTGCTGGATACCCTGCGCGGCCTTGGCCGCGTGGCCGTGGCGTATTCCGCGGGCGTGGACTCCACGTTTCTGCTCGCGGCGGCGCGTGAGGCGCTGGGCGAAAACGCCGTCGCGCTCACGGCGGTGACCGCGGCGATCCCGCGGCGGGAGGTCGCGGAGGCCGAGGCGTTCTGCGCCTCGCTCGGCGTGACGCACCGTCTCGTGGAGGTGGACGCGCTCGCGGTGGACGCCTTCCGTCGCAACGCGCCGGATCGTTGCTACCACTGCAAGAAGCACATCTTCTCCGCGCTCTGGACGGCCGCCCGCAGCGAAGGCTGCGAGCACCTCGCCGAGGGCTCGAATCTGGACGACGATCTGGATTACCGCCCCGGTCACCGGGCGATCGGCGAGCTCGGGGTGGAGAGCCCGCTGCGGGCAGCCGAGCTCACGAAGGCGGAGATCCGCGCGCTCTCCGAGCGCCTCGGCCTCGCCACGGCGGCAAAGCCGTCCTTCGCCTGCCTTGCCAGCCGCGTGCCCTACGGCGAGGAGATCACCGCCGAAAAGCTCCGGCGCATCGACGAGGCCGAGCAGCTGCTGCTCGCGCGGGGCTTTTCGCAGTTTCGCGTGCGCAGCCACGGCGACCTCGCCCGCATCGAGGTGCCGGAAGCCGAGCAGGAGAAGCTCTTCTCCCTGCGCGCCGAGCTCCACGACGCCCTGCGCGCGCTCGGCTTTGCCTACGTCACGATGGATCTCAAAGGCTTTCGCAGCGGCAGCATGAACGAAACATTATCCTGATTCTTTGCCCATTTCGGCCACCTTGTCCGAAATGGGCAATTTTAACATAGTTATTACTTTAACAACCACGGTTTCTTGTTGTATTTCACCAAAAGTTGTGTTATCCTGTCTCCATAGTGATTCATCTGCCCGCCGGTATCCAAAAAAGAGCCGAGATGTGCACAGAGAGGGGTGAAGGCTTTCGATTTGACGGCGCGCAGATGAGAAAGCGAACAGAGAAACGAGCCTTCCGCAGTTTCCGGATGCGGAGGACTTCAAATTTAGGAGGAGAGACCATGACTGCACTTATCGCTTCACTGCCCATCTTACTCGTCATCGTTCTGATGCTGGCCTTCAACTGGCCGGCAAAGCGCGCCCTGCCTCTGGGCTGGGTCGTCGCGGTTGTGATCGCCCTGCTGTACTGGAAGCAGGACTTCACGACCTCCGCCGCCTGGGCGCTGGACGGCTTCCTGGAGGCCATCGGCACCCTCGTGATCATCCTCGGCGCCATCCTGATCATGAACACGCTCAAGCACTCCGGCGCCGTCACCGCCATCCAGCGCGTGTTCAACAACGTGAACCCCGACCGCCGCATCCAGGCGATCATCGTGGGCTTCGTGTTCGCGGCCTTCATCGAAGGCGCCGCCGGCTTCGGCACGCCCGCCGCGCTCGCCGCCCCGCTGCTCATCAGCCTCGGCTTCCCGCCGCTCTGCGCCGCCATCGTCGCGCTGATTTATAACAGCGTGCCCGTCGTCTACGGCGCCGTCGGCACCCCGACCAACACCGCCCACGCCGTTACCGTGCAGGCTGCCGAGGCTCTCGGCGCCGACAGTGAGGCCTACCGCATGGCGCTGACGAAGTTCTCCGCCATCAGCCAGGCCACCTGCGCGCTGTTCATCGTGTTCTTCGGCGTGTTCGTCATGTGCAAGATGTTCGGCAAGAACCGCTCCGGCAAGGACGCTTTCGCCGCTCTGCCCTTCGCGCTGTTCACCGCGGTCGTGTTCGACGTGGTGTTCCTCGCCCTCGCCTTCTTCTTCGGCCCCGAGTTCCCGTCTCTGATCGGCGCCATCGTCACGCTCGCCATCGTGATTTTCGCCGCCCGCGCGGGCTTCCTCTGCCCGAAGAAGACCTGGGACTTCGAGCCCCGCGAGCAGTGGGATTCCACCTGGCTGAGCAAGCAGGAGGTCAAGCAGGACGTTGACAACGGCATGTCCGCCGTCCTCGCCTGGGTTCCCTATGTGCTCATCGCGCTCATCCTCGTCGGCACCCGCCTGAACTGGTTCGGTCTCAAGACCCTCCTGACGAGCGACGCCTTCAAGGTCAGCATCAAGAACATCCTCGGCAACGAGAACGTCAACTGGACCTGGAACTGGGGCTGGTGCCCGGGCGTGTTCCCGTTCATCCTCGTGTGCATCCTCACGTTCTTCCTGCATAAGATGCCCGGCGCGAAGGTCAAGGAGGCGTTTGTCGACACCTTCAAGCAGACCTCCGGCGCTGCCATCGCGCTGTTCTTCGGCGTCTCGATGGTTTACATCTACCGCAACACCGGCATGAACGCCGTCCTCACGGACAAGTCCATGCTCTACGTCATGGCGGAGGCTCTGGCCAACATCTTCAAGGGCGCCTACGTCATCATCGCCCCGGTCATCGGCGTGCTCGGCGCGTTCATGTCCGGCTCCAACACCGTCTCCAACACGCTGTTTGCCGGCCTGCAGTTCCAGACCGCGCAGCTCGTGAAGATGAGCCCGGTGCTGATCGTCGCGCTGCAGAACATCGGCGGCGCCGCGGGCAACATGATCTGCGTGAACAACGTCGTCGCGGCCTGCGCCACCACCGGCACGATGGGCAACGAGGGCAAGATCATCCGCACGAACGCGCTGCCCTGCCTGATCTACTGCATCATCGCCATCCTGGTGCTCGGCGGCCTGATCCTTGCGGGCGTCGACCCGCTCGGCCTCGTCGCCGCGAGCTGATCCCTTTCAAATTCTTCTCACCACAGGGGCAAAACCGCCCCTGTGGTGAGACGCACGTCAGACGCAAACGAACAAATTATTTTTGGAGGTAGATTCTTATGATTCATCTGTCCTTTGAACAGGAAAAGAAACTGATCCGCGGCCTGTGCGCGGCGCTGAACGTCGAGGAGATCGACGCGCACTATCTGTCCGAGGTCGTGACCCACTCCGACTTCACCGGCACCTATTCCCACGGCCTTTCCCGTCTGTGCATCTATCTGCGCCAGTACATGGCCAACGCCCTCATTCCCCAGCCCGACTTCAAGCTCGCGAGCGACAAGGAAGGCGCCCTCGTGTTCGACTGCGGCGGCGGCTCCGGCATCGCGGCGGTCAACCGCGTGTATGACGAGGTGCTCAAGCGCGCGAAGAAGTACGGCGTTGCCGCCGGCGTCGGCCGCAACAGCGCGAACATCGGCTGCGGCGCCTACTATGGCCACCGCATGGCCGAGGACAACATGATCGGCATCGTCGTTTCCAACACCTATCCCTGCCAGGCTCCGTTCGGCGGCGCCGACCGTCTGATCGGCACCAACCCGATCATCCTCGGCTGCCCGACCACGAACCCCGAGCGCCCGATCGTCATCGACGTGTCCACCAGCGGCGTCGCCATCGGCAAGGTGCAGGCCTATCGCCGCGAGAACAAGGAGATGCCCGAAGGCTGGGCCAACGACTACGACGGCAACCCGACCACCGATCCGAACGTCGCCTACTGCGTGCGTCCGATGGGCGGCCACAAGGGCTACGGCCTCGCAGTGTTCGTCGACATGTTCGGCGGCGTCCTCTCCGACGCGCTCACCAGCCCCGAGATCCCCTTCGTCGAGGATATGCGCCCCGAGGAGACGGGCTTTGCCGTCATCCTGCTCGACATTGAGCACTTCATCAACGTCGACCGCTTCAAGGAGCACGCCTCCCTGTACGCGAGCCTCATCAAGAACAGCCGCGTCGCCACCGGCGTGAAGGAGATCTTCATGCCCGGCGAGATCGAGGCGCGCCTCTTGGAGGAGCGCAAGGTCACCGGCGTCGACTTCTCCGACGCGCTCGAGGCGGAGCTCACCGAGCTCGGCAAAAAGTGCGGCGCTCTCGCTCCCGACGGCACGCTGGCTGATCTGCTCTGATTCCAAGCCACTTGTTTGGCCGAACCCGCCTTGCGGGTTCGGTCAAATTTTCGGAAAACCCGTTATTTCTCAAACAGGAGGAAACTTGCATGGCAACCTACAACAAAATTACCCCGGAGATTGCCGAGCAGCTGAAGGCTGTCGTCGGCGATAAGCGTTTCTCCGCGGGCGAAGAGGTCGACCCGAACTACAGCCACGACGAAATGCCGATCTACGGCTCGTATTTCCCCGAGGTCACGGTGGACGTGGAGTCGACGGAGGAAGTGTCGAAGATCATGAAGATCTGCAACGACAACAAGATCCCCGTCACCTGCCGCGGCGCCGGCACCGGCCTCGTGGGCGGCTGCGTTCCGCTCGCGGGCGGCGTGGTGCTCTGCACGCGCCGGATGAACAAGATCCTGCACTATGACATGGACAACCTCGTCGTGCGCATCCAGCCCGGCGTCCTGCTGAAGGATCTGGCTGCCGACGCGCTCGCGCACGGCCTGATGTATCCGCCCGATCCCGGCGAGAAGACCGCGACCGTCGGCGGCAACATCTCCACCAACGCCGGCGGCATGCGCGCGGTGAAATACGGCGTCACGCGCGACTATGTGCTCGCGCTCACGGTCGTTCTGGCCGACGGGCGCATCATCGAGCTCGGCAAGACCGTCTGCAAGACCAGCTCCGGCTACAGCCTGCTGCACCTGATGGTCGGCTCCGAGGGCACGCTCGGCATCATCACCGAGATGACCATGAAGCTCATCCCGAACCCGGTGTGCGACGTCAGCTGCCTCGTGCCGTTCCCGGACGTTGATTCCTGCATCAAGTTCGTGCCGCACATCAAGCTCGCGAACCTCGACCCGCAGTCCATCGAGTTCATGGACGCCGACATCGTGACCAGCTCCTCCGCCTTCACCGGCATCCCGACCTTCCCCGAGCGCGTGAAGGACGCGGACGTGGGCGCGAGCCTGCTCGTGACCTTCGTCGGCGCGGACGAGGACGAGCTCGACCAGAAGCTCATCAAGCTCGGCAAGATCGCCGAGGAGGCCGGCGCGCTCGACGTGCTCGTCGTGGCGACGAGCTCCAACAAGAAGGCCGCCTGGGCCGCGAGATCCAGCTTCCTCACCGCCATCGAGGCCGACACGAAGCTGCTCGACGAGATGGACGTCGTCGTGCCCGTGGACAAGATCCCCGCCTTCCTCATCTACATTCGCCAGCTCGGCGAGGAGGAGGGTCTCACGATCCGCAACTTCGGCCACGCCGGCGACGGCAACCTCCACATCTACTGCTGCTCCAACGACCTGGAGGTCGACGAGTTCAAGCGCCGCACCAAGATCATCATGGACAAGGCCTACGCCAAGTGCGCCGAGCTCGAGGGTCAGGTCTCCGGCGAGCACGCCATCGGCCACGCGAAGATGCAGTATCTGCGCGAGAGCGTGGGCGAGGACGTGTTCCAGCTGATGGGCGAGATTAAGCGCGTCTTCGACCCGAACTACATCCTCAACCCCGGCAAGGTCTGCGACGCCTCTCTCGTCGGCTGAGAAGAAAGGAGAACGCTATGCTGAAAATACTCGTTTGTGTCAAGCAGATCCCGGACGTGGATCTGGTGAAGATGGACCCCGAGACCGGCAACCTCGTGCGCGCGGGCGTGCCCACGCTCACGAACCCCCTCGATCTCAACGCGCTGGAAGCGGCCGTGCGCGTCAAGGAGCAGTACGGCGGCGAGGTCACCCTCATCACGATGGGCCCTCCGATGGCCGAGAGCACGCTGCGTGAGTGCCTCGCCGTCGGCGGCGACGATGCGATCCTCATCTCCGGCCGCCCCTTCGGCGGCGCGGACACGCTCTCCACGAGCTATTCCATCGTGAAGGCGGCCGACATGAAGGGCAAGTTCGATCTCATCTTCTGCGGCAAGGAATCGCTCGACGGCGCGACCGGTCAGATGGCCTCGCAGCTGGCGGAGCGCTTTGACGCCTCGCAGATTTCCTGCTGCTACTCGATCGAGAGCATCGCGGACGGCAAGATCCGCGCCACCCGCGCGCTCGAGGACGGCAAGGAGACCGTGGAGGCGACGCTTCCGTGCCTGCTCACCGTGGAGAAGGACAACTTCTACGGCAGACTCCCGAACCTGAAGGCCTATCTCGACGCGAAGACCGCCCCGATCACGACCTACACGGAGAACGATATTGACGGGCTCGATCTGAGCAAGATCGGCGTGCCCGGCTCCGGCACGATTGTGCCGAAGATCTATCCGCCCGAGCTGCCCGAGCCCGGCCAGATCATCAGCACCGGCAGCGCCAAGTCCGACGCCAGACGCCTCGTGGAGATTCTGGCGGAAAAGGGTTCGATTTAAGGAGGGCAATGGAATGCAGAAATCTGACTACAAAAACATGTGGGTCTACATCGAGCACGACGGCAAGACCGCCGCGAGCGTGGGCCTCGAGCTCTGCTGCGAGCTGAGAAAGCTCTGCGACACGACCGGCGACAAGCTCTATGCCGTCATCCTCGGCGATCTGCCGCATGAAGAATGCGACAAGGTGCGCGAGTGCGGCGTGGACGGCATCATCTATGTGAGCGGCACGGGCTATGACTACTTCAACACCGACGCCTATGCCAACGCCTTCACGGTGCTCTCTAAAAAGTACAACCCCTCGGCGATCTTCGTCGGCGGCACGATCAACGGCCGCGACTTCGCGCCCCGCTTCGCCGTGCAGCTCGATACCGGCTGCACCTCCGACGCAATGGAGCTCGAATACGATCCCGAGACGGGCGACATTCAGTTCATCGAGCCCGCCGTCGGCGGCAAGATCATGGCCGTCATCACCGTGCCCGTCCTGCGCCCGCAGGTCGGCACGATCCGCCCCGGCACGTTCAAATACGCGCCGACCGGCCGCAAGGCGGAGATCGACGTCATCTGCGAGGAGATCAACTTCGACCCCGAAGCCATCCGCTGCAAACACATCGACTTCACGCCCGACGATATCGACCCCGAGCTCGATATCGCGAACGCCGACTGCATCGTCTGCGTCGGCAACGGTCTGAAGGACTCCGAGCATCTGGAGCGCTACCGCGAGCTGGCGAAGCTTCTCGGCGGCAAGATCGGCTGCACGAGACCGCTGTTTGACCGCGGCATCCTGCCCTATAAGCTGCAGATCGGCCAGTCCGGCGTCATGGTCAAGACGAAGCTCTACATCAGCTTCGGCGTCTCCGGCGCGGTGAACCACACCGCCGGCGTGGACGCGGATCTCTTCATCGCCGTCGACAAAAACCCCGAGGCGCAGATCTTCAACTACTGCGACTACGGCATCGTCGGCGACATGGATCAGGTCTGCGACGAGATGATCGAACAGCTCAAGGCAAGAAAGCAGTAAACACAAGAAAGAAACTGCCGAACCCGGTTGGGTTCGGCAGTTTCTTAGATGCCTCGCAGAGTTCGCGCGATAGCGCGAAATGATTCAAATTCGATTTTCCGGCGACATGTGCGGCGGAAAATCTCCCTAAGGCGAAGCGCTACGCGAGCCCTCGCGCCGACCAACCGAAGGGCGATGGAGCGCGAGTTTTCAAAAGAGAGCCTGCAAAGCAGGCTCTCTTTTGAGTTAATAATATACTTCCCAAAGAATCAGCCCCTTCGCCGGGGCGGTTTTTCCTGCCGCGGCGCGGTCTCGGGCGTCCAGAATGCTCTGCATCGTCGCCGCATCCCGCTCGCCGAGGCCGACCTCGAGGAGCGTTCCCGTCAGGATGCGCACCATGTTCCAGAGAAAGCCGTTTCCGGTGAAGGTCAGGCGCACCTCGTCTCCCAGCCGCTCCACGTTGATTTCATCGACACGGCGGACGGGGGATTTTTTCATGCGCTTGTCCGAGCAGAAGCTCGAGAAGTCGCGCTCGCCGCAGAGCGCTGCGGCGGCTTTTCGCATGGCGTCCAGATCCAGCGGCCTCGGCTCGGGCACGCGGTATCGCCGCTCAAAGACGTCGGGCGCATCGCTGTTCCAGACGCGGTAGACGTAGGTTTTCCCCTTTGCGTTGAGGCGCGCGTGAAATCTCGGCGCGGCCTCCTCGAGCGAGACCGCGCCGATGTCCGCCGGGAGGGCGGCGCGAAGCGCTGAGAGAATCGCCTCCGGCGCGCGCTCGGTCTTCGCGCGAAAGGAGACGACCTGCGCCCGGGCGTGGACGCCCGCGTCGGTTCTGCCGGAGGCCGCCGTTTCGACGGGCTGGTTCAAAATGCGCGAGAGGGCGCTCTCCACCTTCTCCTGCATCGTGTCGGGCGTGTTTCCCTGCCGCTGCCAGCCGCGATAGCGCGTGCCGTCATAGCAGAGCGTGAGCTTGTAATTCGGCATTTCATTCACTCCATAGCGTCCAAAGTCCGCGAATCTGCGACACGAGCCGGTCATACGTCCAGAGCTGCGCGGTGTTGGACGGGCTGTTCGGATCGTGGATGCGGTACATGCCGTTTTCCTGCCCGACGAGGAGCAGGAAGTGGCCGTTGTCCGTAAAATCGCCGGGGCCGACGCAGCAGAGGACGAGCCGCCCCTGCTCCAGCTCCTGCGCGATGCTGCTCTCGCCCGCGGCGAGCACCTGCGATTTGAGCCCGAAGGCGCCGCCCGCCTCGGGGATGAAGGCCCAGCTCGTGCCGTTGTCGGGCACGTTGTAGCCGTGCTCCTCGGCGTACTGCGCCATCGTCCACGGGTCGGCGTCCGTGTTGCCGGTCAGGCCGATGATCGCCATGGAGAGCGCCGTCGGTCCGCAGCCGCTGCGCGCCATGAAGTTGCCGTTATACGTCCGGTAGCCCCAGCGCGCATCCCACTGATAGAGCGCCGGCACCTCGCCGGGCGTGACCTCGCCGGAGAGGTCGATCTCCGGCTCGAGATCCTTCTTCGCCGGATACTCCATCACGAACTGCCGCGCGTCGGGGTTCTTTTCATAGAGCTCCACGAGCGCCTCGGGATAGTCCGAGAGCCGGTACCCGTGCGCGGCGGCATAGGATTCGAGCGTATACACCACCGGCTCCGCGCTCTCTGCCGGTTCAACCTCCCGCGCAGGCAAAGCAGCACGAAGCAAAGCGGGGAGCGCCAGCAAGGCCGCGAGGGCGATGAGAACACCGACCATGACGGTAATGATGCGGTTTTTCGTTTTCTCCGCCATCGGCATGATTTCCTTTCAAAAGTTAGGAATGAGGAGTTAGGAGTTTTGGAAGATCGGACAATTCCTAACTCCTAACTCCTAACTTATTTTATCATACCATGGCAAGCCGTGTCAGCCGACGCCGTCCTTCTCCAGCATGAGTGGGATGCCGTGCGCAGTCAGCCACGCGTTGGTGTGCACGGTGTCGAGCGTGGGCTGGTACTGCAGCATCAAGCCGGAGACGCCGTCGTCCATCGTAATCGCAAGATCGATTGAGACCTGATAGCAGCGCTCCATCTGCCACTGCTCGTCGTAGGCCAGATGCATCTCGTTGTAGTTGCCCTCCTGCACGTCGGGGAGGATGGCCTCGTTGTAAAACGCGAGCGCCTCCGCGCCGGTGAGCTCGAGCCAGCCGCCCTTGGCGTAGCTGATCTCGCCGCCCGAAACATGCATTTCGTCCATCGGCACGGGCGGCGTGAGCTCGATGCGCATCTTGCCGAGCACATCGCCGCCGAGCGTCTCCTGCGCGAGATCGAGCAGCGGTCCCGCCGGCAGATGATAGCCGCGATTCAGATACCCGCCGCCCTTCAGCTGATAGGAATACTGCAGGAAGGCGCCGCCGTCGTAGCCCTGCCCTTCGGCCTCATCACGGCGCTCGTAGAGCTCGCGCTGCAGCGCCTCGGCTGCCTCGATCTGCGCCGGATCACGCAGGACAAAACGCTCGGAGCTGACGGAGACCTGCAGCACCTCCACGTCGTCGACCGCCGGGAGGTACCGCGCGATGCCGAAGGCGTCGAACCGGAAGAGGGCGACGACGGCGCAGCAGAGCAGGCCCGCAATCAGCGCTTTCAGCCAGCCCTTGCCCGAGAAGGCGCGGAAGGACTTTCGGATGATCATCTCGGAGAGGAAATAGCCGATGACGGCGCCGATCAGCGTGAGGATCAGATGCAGCGGGAAGAACCGCGCCCCCTCCACGCCGCTGCCGAAAAAGCTGAAGCCGCCGAGGAAATAGAGCACGAGAAACGGGAAGCCGAGCGCGAAGAAGATCGTGACGATATACTTCAGGATCGGACGCAGGGGGCCGAAGGCGGTCGTCTCCTGCGCGCGCTCGTTCTGCCGCCGCAGGAAAAGCCACAGCGCGAGCGCCGTGAAGAGCATGCCGATGATGAAATAGCCGATCACCCAGCCCCAGCCGATGAAGCCGGCCGCCTCGCCGTTTGGATCGAAGCCCAGTCCGGTCTCCGTCATCAGGCGCACGGCGGGCGAGAGCGTATGCAGCCACTCGAGGCCGTTTGCGCCGCCCATGACGCCGTAGGAATAGCTCGAGACGAGGCCGCCGAGCAGAAGATTCAGCGCGCTGCCCGCGACGTTCAAAAGCAGATACAGCGCCGGGATGACGAGCACATGGCCCGTGAGCATGACGCAGAAAGCAGCTAAGCCGTAGAACGTGAGGCTCTCCATCGACCAGACGCCGAGAAACGCGAGCGCGCTCGGCAGATCCGCCGCGCCGTAGACCGCCTCGACCGCGAGCATCGCGAGCGCGATCAGAACCCCGGTCGAGACGAGCATGACCGCACCGGCGAGCCAGTGCTGGCAGAAGAGCTTCGAGCGCTTCACGGGAAGGGATGCAAAGAGCCCCGTGAGCTTCGTGGAATACGTATGCTCAAAGACCGCCATCGCGGCGACGAGCCCGAAGAGCAGGGCGAAAATCGCGCCCGTCTCCGCGCGGCCATAGACGAAGAGCCGCACCGGTCCGGCACTCCCGCTCGCGGCCTGCGGGCGCGAGGGGTCGGAGAGCATGTTTGCCAGCGGCAGAATGTTATAGAACACCAGCACCGCCGTCATGCCGAGCCAGAGGGGCCAATACCGCGCAAGGCAGCGGCGAAACAGGCTCATTTCAGAGCAGGATGTTCTTGACTTCATAGTCCACCCCTCCCAACTCATAGATAAAGATCTCCTCGAGCGTGAGCGGCACGAGGTCCATATACTGCGGCTGCGCCGCCGCGAGATAGGCCTCGAGTGCGTCCGCGTCGCCGCGCAGGATCAGCGTGTGCATGCGCCCGGTGGCCTGATCGTGCAGAATGTTCAGATCCTGCGGCAGCGCCTGCCCCTCGGGCAGGGCAATCATGACCTTGACGATGTTCTCCTGCAGCTCGCTGAGCGAGCGCTCGAGCAGGAGCTTTCCGTGGTCGAGAATGCCGACGTGATCGCACACGTCCTCGAGCTCGCGGAGGTTGTGGCTGCTGACCAGCACCGTCGTGCCCCGGTCGGCCACGTCGGACATGACGAGCGACCAGACCTGCCGACGCATGACGGGGTCGAGCCCGTCGACCGGCTCATCGAGCACGAGCACGTCCGGCGTCATGCTCATGGCGAGCCAGAAGGCCGCCTGCTTCTGCATGCCCTTGGAAAAGCGGCGCAGCGGCTGCTTTTCATCGAGGTCGAAGGCTTTTTTCAGCTTGTCGTAACGTGCCCAGTCGAACGTCGGGCAGACGCCGGCATAGAACCTCGCCATCTCGGCAATCGACGCGCTGCGAAAATAGAACACGTCGTCCGGAATGTAGGCGATGCGGCGCTTCACCGCGGGGTTCTCCCAGACGGGCGCGCCGTCGACCGTGACCGTGCCGGAGTCCGGGCGATAGATGCCCGTGAGATGGCGCAAAAGCGTACTCTTGCCCGCGCCGTTCGGGCCGACGAGGCCGTAGACCGCGCCGCGCGGCACCGTCATGGTCAGACCGTCGAGGGCGCGAAAGCCGTCGAAGGTTTTGACCAGATTTTTCACTTCAATCATGAATGTTCCTCCTCTCCCCGCTCCATGCGCCGGCGGAGCTGCTCCGCCGTGACACCGAGGAATTTGAGCTCGCGCACGGTCTCGTCGAACCGGCGCCAAAGCGCCTCGCGCCGCTCGGAATCGACCTCGGCGCGGTCCATGGCAAAGCTGCCCTTGCCCGGCAC
>JBGUHV010000039.1:0-7011 GCA_045112425.1 Oscillospiraceae bacterium | reverse complement strand
CGTCGCCTTCTCGTTGACGCGGGTCATGCCGCTTAAGTCGAGCACATCCGGGCAGAGACCGGGGCCGTCGAGAATGTACACATGCTCCACGGCATCCCACTTTGCGTCGCGCAGGTTCGCCGCGGCAAAGAGCGCCTCGTTTCCGCCCTTGGAGTGGCCGATCAGATAGCATTTGCGCGCAGGGTCGACGTGGGCATTGGCATAGGCGAGCGCCTGCGTCTGGGCGCGGGTGCGCGTGAAGGAGATCATGAAGTCCTCGCGCCATCCGGCGAGCGAGGTGTCTGTGCCGCGGTAGACGAGGAAGCTGCGGTCATGCGCATCGTGGAACGTGACGGCGCAGAACTGCACCGGCGGATCGGAGAGAAAGACGTCCACATAGTCGCTCATGCGAAGCTCTCCGAAGCGGCGGCTCTCGGCGGCGAGCCGGAGAAAGCCGACGTAGTCCTCGCCCTTGGCGGAGAGCATGACCTTCACCTGATCGCGCTCGATCATCTTCAGGCAGTCACGGAGCGTGATCTCATCGTCGATGGCGGCGAAGACGGGGCCCATGTCGATATAGGACAGGACGCCGAATACCATGGCGTCCGCCTCGAGAAAGCCGGTGGCCTCGATGGGGAAATCGCCCATCCATTTCAGATAGTCAAACAAGTTTTCCATCCATGTTCCTCCTGTTTGGAATGATTAAAGCCGCAGCAGCGCCTTTCCCTCGCCGAGAACGCGGCGGGAGAAGTTCTCCGTGAGCAGTGCGTACCGCGCGGGATCCTGCACATAGCTCACGCCGTGATTCGCGCCCGGGAAGGTATGCAGCTCCGAAAGCTCCGGCGCGTTGGCGTGGAGCTGGTGGCTCATCGTGCAGGGCACGAAGGTGTCGTCTTCGCCGTGGATGAGCATGATCGGCACCTTGGTCTCGTGAACTGCCTCAAGCGCGCTTGCGCCTCTGAGGTTGAAGCGGCCGAAAAGGCGTGCCGCGAGCGGCGCCATGACGGCGGTGACAAAGGGCGGGATGTGCATGCCTTGCCCGGTCCTTTTGATGATCTCCAGCGGCTCTGTGAACGGACAGTCGGCAATGACGCCTTTGACGCACTCCGGCATCGGAAGGCCGGACGCCATGAGCACCGTGGCCGCGCCCATGGAGACGCCGACGAGGAGCATCTCACACTCGGGGAAGCGATAGTGGAAGTGGTAAATCCAAGCGAGGCAGTCCTTGCGCTCGTTGACGCCGAAGGAGATCGTGTGCCCCTCGCTGCCGCAGTGGGCGCGCTCCTCAACGAGCAGGAGGTTATAGCCGAGCTTTGCCAGCACGCGGCTGCCGCCGGAGAAGTCGCGCGAGGGCGTGCCGCGGTAGCCGTGGAAGCAGAGCGCAATCGGCGCGCCGTCGCACTGGTGGTAATACCGCCCGCGCAGGCGCAAGCCATCGTGCGAGGTGATCTTGACCTCCTCATACGGCACGGCGTTGAGCTGGTCGATCATGCGGTGGATGTGTTCCGTCTGCTGCTCCATGCCGGTGGAGACCGGGATGGTATGGTCGTTGTTCTGGCTGGCGTTCGGGGAATAGAAGATGAATCGATACGTCCAGTAGACGCCGGAGAAGAACAGAACAACAAGCACCGCCGCAACAATGAAGAAAGTCGTCATGCAAAGCTCCTTTCTAAAAGAGTTTGGAGTGTGGAGTGTGAAGTGTGGAGTTGAAAGTGTTTGCTTCGCAAACGATCTGAAATTCAAATCATCGCCGTGAGGCGATACTATCACTCCACACTCCTAACTCCACACTCCACACTGGTTTATGCTTCCGGTGTAAAGCGATCTGTCGGGTTCTGGATCTCTTCTGCGGCCTTGGGCTGCTCCTCCGCTGCGGGTTCTGCGGGCACTTCCACAGGCTCGTCGTAGCGGCGGATGACCTTGGCGGGCGGCTCGATGGCCGGATCCGGGTGCACGGGCGGCTCGCCGTGCTCGCAGAAATACGCAAAGTCGGGGCCGTCGAGCGTCTCGTGGATGAGCAGGTACTCGGCGATTTTTGAGAGCGTCTCCGCGTGCTCCTTCAGGATCGACTCGCAGCGCTCATACGCCTCGTCGAAGATGCGCTTGACCTCGGCGTCAATCGTCGCGGCAGTCTCCTCGGAATAGCTCTTGGTGGTGCCGAAGTCACGGCCGATGAAGAGGCTGTGGCTGGAATCATCGAAGCTGATGGGGCCGAGCTTCTCGCTCATGCCGTATTTCATGACCATGTCGCGCGCGACGCTCGTGGCCTGCTGGATATCGCCGGACGCGCCGGTGGAGATATCGTCGAGGAAGAGCTTTTCGGCGACGCGGCCGCCGAGGGAGAGGACAATCTGATCGAACATCTCGCCGCGGGAGGTGAAATCCTCGGCGTCCTCCTTCTTGCGAAACCACGTGAAGCCGCCGGCCTGCCCGCGCGGGATGATCGTGATATAGTGCACGGGGTCGGCGTTCGGCAGATAGTGCGCGGCGATGGCGTGGCCGGACTCATGATAGGCCGTGAGACGCTTGGCGCGCTCGGAGACGACGCGGCTCTTTTTCTCCGGACCCATGACGACCTTGAGGATCGCCTCGTCGATGTCCGGCTGGGTGATGAAGCGGCGGTTGTTGCGCACGGCGAGGATGGCCGCCTCGTTGAGGAGGTTTTCCAGATCCGCGCCGGCAAAGCCTGCCGTGCCGCGAGCGATGCTCTTGAGATCGACGTCGTCACCGAGGGATTTGCCGCGGGCGTGCACCTTGAGGATTTCCTCGCGGCCCTTCACATCGGGCAGACCCATATAGACCCGGCGGTCGAAGCGACCGGGGCGGAGCAGCGCGTTATCAAGAATGTCGGCACGGTTCGTGGCCGCCATGACGATGACGCCGGTATTGTCGGAAAAGCCGTCCATCTCCACGAGCAGCTGGTTGAGCGTCTGCTCGCGCTCGTCGTGGCCGCCGCCGAGACCGCTGCCGCGCTGACGGCCGACGGCGTCGATCTCATCGATGAAGATGACCGCGGGGGCCACCTTCTTGGCCTGATCGAACAGGTCGCGCACACGGCTCGCGCCGACGCCGACATAGAGCTCCACGAAGTCGGAGCCGGAGATGCTCAGAAACTGGACGCCCGCCTCGCCCGCCACGGCCTTGGCCATGAGGGTTTTGCCGGTGCCCGGAGGGCCGACGAGCAGCACGCCCTTGGGAATGCGCGCGCCCATCTCGGCATAGTGGCGCGGGCGCTTGAGGAAGTCCACAATCTCGCGCAGCTCTTCCTTTTCCTCGTCCGCACCGGCGACGTCGGCAAACGTCTTTTTGTTGTTCTCGTCGTTCGTGCGCGTGGTGGCCTTGCCGAAGCGGCCGACGCCGGGAGCTCCCCCGCCGCCGCCCATGCGGTTCATCATCAGATACCACACGACGATGAGAATGCCCATCACGACGAGATACGGCAGGAAGGAGAGCCACCACGGCGCCTGCCAGCCCTGCTTGTAGTCGTATTCCTTGAGCGTGCCGGCGTCCTTCTGCTGCTGGATCAGCTCGCCCAGATCGTCGCGGAACCAGGAGGCGCTCGGAAGCGTCTGCTTGATTTCGTCCTTCTTCGTGTCGGGATCTTCCTCGCGCAGCTTCAGCGTGAGCTCGTTGCCCTCGAGCGTAAACGACTCGACCTTCTCCTGCTTGAAGAGATCCTCGATCTCGGAATAGGTGTAGGTCTTGTTCGTCTCATCGGGCGAGACGACGTAGAAGATCAGCGCGAGGAGAATCACGCCGATGAGCATGTAAAAGCCCATATCCCGAGCGCGATTGCGGTTTTTGTTTGGTTTCAAATTCTTTCACATCCAATATAAAGCGCTTTTGGAAAACGCGTAATTTACTTAACTGTAGACCGACTCCTTGAGGATGCCGATATAGGGGAGGTTGCGGTAGCGTTCGTCATAGTCCAGCCCGTAGCCGACGACGAAGGCGTCCGGGATCTCAAAGCCGGCATAGCGGGCGTAGACCGGGGCCTTGCGGCGGGAGGGCTTATCCATGAGCGTGACGATGGTGATCGTAGCGGGCTTGCGCACGGAGAGATACTCCGTGAGATAGTTGAGCGTGACGCCGCTGTCGAGAATGTCCTCGACGAGGATGATGTCGCGCCCCTCGATGTCCTGATTGAGATCCTTGATGATCTTCACAGCGCCGGTGGTTTTGGTGCCGGAGCCGTAGGACGAGACGGCCATGAAATCAATGGCGCACGGCAGATCGACATGGCGCATGAGATCCGCCATGAAGACAAAGCAGCCCTTCAGCACGCCGACAAACAGCGGCGCTCGGCCTGCGAAATCGCGCGTGATGTCCGCGCCGATCTGCGCAACGCGCAGCTCCAGCTGCTCCTGCGAGAGCAGAATTTCAGAAATGTCCGGGTGCAGGTTCATCTTCTCCATGTCTTTCTTTCTCCATCATAACAATCATATTCGCCGCTCCACGGGTGGGAGTCAGCCGCTCGGCGACGCCGAAGCCGTAAACCGCGGCGGGGCCGAGATCGTCCCGCAGGACGGGAATGAAATCTCGCTCGGAGGCGGGAATCCCGGCCTCGAGAAAGAGATCGCTCAGGCGCTTGGTGCAGCCGCGGCCAAGGATGCGGATCGCATCGCCCGGGCGGCGCGCCGTGAGAGTCAGTTTACCACGAATCTCTGCACTTTTAAAGCAGTAAACAGTGAACGAATCGTAAATTTGCGGCAGCGTGTCGGTTTCCGAAACGGTGATGCGAAAACCGTGCGCCGGAAGCGCATACGTTTCGCCCGGTGTGAGCGTGAGCTCGGGCAGCGGCGGCGTCTCAGGCGCCGCGATCAGTCTCCCCTGCTCGCGCAGGACGCGCACGCCCGGCAGATCGAGCGCGGCGGGAGCGTCTTCCAGAATGAACGCATGCAGCGCGTCGACGTGCTGCTTTGAGAGCCCCGCGCCGAAGCGCAGGCGAAACACGCGGGCGCGGACGGGCTTCGGAAGCGCACGAAGCGCATCCAGCGTTTCACCGTCTCGCTCCAGTGCCTCGCACGCGAGGGAATCGAGGAAATCCGCGTCCTCGCGCAGAAGCGCCGCGGTCTCGGCGGCGTGACGAACGGCCTGTGCGTTGACCGACTGCAGCGCCGGCGCCGCCGCGTGGCGCAGGCGGTTGCGGGCGTAGGCGTCGGTCGCGTTGGAGCTGTCCTCCACGAAGGGGATCTGATGCTCGCGCAGGCAGGCCTCCACCTCCGCGCGCGTCATGTCCAGCATGGGGCGCAGAAGCTCACCCTGCACCGGCGCGATGCCGGAAAGGCCGCGCAGGCCGCTGCCGCGGGCGAGGTTTAAGAGCATGGTCTCGAGCTGATCGTCGGCGGTGTGCGCGGTGGCGATCCAGCGGCAGCCCTGCTCGGCGGCAATGCGCCGGAGAAACGCATAGCGCGCCGCTCTGAGCGACGCCTCGTCGTGCCGCTCGCCCTCATACGCTTCGACGAAGCAGGCGACGGCATGTTCCGCGCACCAGGCGCGGACAAACGCCTCGTCGCGCTGCGACTCCGCGCCGCGCTGCCGGTGGTTGAAATGGGCGCAGAGCACTGAAAAGCCGGTCTGCGCCGCTGCTTCCATCAGCTGCGCGAGCAGGCACATGGAATCCGCGCCGCCCGAGACGGCGCAGAGCACGCGCTCGCCGGGGCGGATGACGTCAGTATTCATCCTCGTCATGCCGCTTCTCGATGGAGGCGAAGGAGGTATACTCCGGCATCCACATGAGCTCAACGGTGCGGGTCTCGCCGTGGCGGTTTTTCAGAATGATGGCCTCGGCGAGGTTCGGATTTTCGGCTTCCTTGTTATAATATCCGTCTCGATAGAGCGCGATGACGATATCGGCGTCCTGCTCGATGGAGCCGGATTCGCGCAGGTCGGAGAGCATGGGGCGCTTGTTGGTGCGGCCCTCGTTGGCGCGGTTGAGCTGGCTCAGGCAGATGACCGGAACATTGAGCTCCTTGGCCATGATCTTGAGCATGCGGCTCATGTCCGAGACGGCCTGCGTGCGGCTCTCGGAGGCGTAGCTGTGGCCGCTGCCGGACGACTGCATGAGCTGCAGATAGTCGATGACGACGAGCCCCAGATTGCCGAGACGGCGGCACTGGGCGTTCATATCCGCAACGGAGAGCGTGGAATTGTCGTCCACGCGGATGTCCGTTTTGCTCAGCTGCGAGGCGGCGGCGACAATGCGATCCCACTCGGCGGGAGAGAGCCTGCCCATGGAGAGCTTCTTGCCGTCGACCATGGCTGCGGAGGACAGCAGACGCTGCACCAGCTCCTCCCGGCTCATCTCGAGCGAGAAGACGGCGACAGTCTGACCGGAGTGCTCGCCGACGTAGCGGGCGAGGTTGAGCGCCATGCTCGTTTTGCCCTGGCCGGGGCGGGCGGCGATGAGGATGAGCTCGCCCTTCTTCAGACCCATGGTGACCTGATCGAGATCCGGCATGCCGGTGTTGAGACCGGGGATGCCGCCGCCGTTGACCGCAGCGTCCGAGAGGGCGGTATAGACCCGCTGGATGACCATGGAGATCGGCTGCAGACCGCCGACGTTGCGCCCCTGACGGAGGGCATAGATCTTGCGCTCCGCCGCCTCGAGGACGGAGTCGGCCTCGCCGGTGCCGTCGGCCACGAGCGACTGAATCTCGTCTGCCGCCTTCTGCAGATTGCGCAGCAGCGCCTGATCGCGCACGATGGCGGCGTATTTGAGCACGTTCGCCGCCGTGGGCGTGAGGCTCATGACCTCCATGAGATACTGCTGCGTCGTCGCCTCCCGGAACACGCCGCGCACCTTCATCTGATCCATGACGGTGACGGGGTCGATCTCCTTGCCGAAGGAGAACATGGAGAAGATCGTCTCGAAAATCTCGCGGTTGGTCTGGATATAAAATTCTTCTGCCCGCACCTTGTTGATGACGTCCGGCACGCAGGCGGGATCGATCAGCATGGAGCCGATGATCGCCTGCTCGGCGGCCGCGTCATGGGGTGCCTGACGACCGAGAAGCTCTTCCATCAGAGTTC
>JBGUHV010000038.1:0-4715 GCA_045112425.1 Oscillospiraceae bacterium | reverse complement strand
CCCCCTCCGGGGGAGCTGGCAGCCCGAAGGGCTGACTGAGGGGGTACCCTCTGCACTGAAACAGAATCCGTAGGGGAGGGGCTTGCCCCTCCCGCAGACATACCACGCAGGAAAGGAACACATCATGGACGAAATCATCCGCGCCGTCTCGGCTGACGGCTTTGTCAAAATGCAGGTCATCACCGCGCGCGCCACCGTGCAGCGCGCGCAGGACATTCACCATCTCACGCCCACCACCTCCGCCGCGCTCGGCCGCACGCTGTGCGCCGCGTCCATGCTGGGCGAGCTCATGAAGGAGGACGACGCCTCACTCACCATCCGCGTGCAGGGCGGCGGCCCCATCGGCAGCGTCATCGCCGTGTCCGACCATGAGGGCAACGTCCGCGGCGTCGTGGGCGACGCGTCGGTCGATCTCCCGCTTCGAGCCGACGGCAAGCTCGACGTCGGCGGCGCCGTCGGGCGCGACGGCATGTTCACCGTCAGCCGCGACCTTGGCCTGCGCGAGCCCTATATCGGCAGCACCGCCCTCGTCTCCGGCGAGATCGCGGAGGATCTGGCGGCCTACCTCGTCGAGAGCGAGCAGATCGCCGCGGCGAGCGGCCTCGGCGTCCTCGTCGATACCGACCGCAGCATCAAGGCCGCCGGCGGCTTCATCGTGCAGCTGCTGCCCGGCGCGCCGGAGAGCCTGATTGAAAAGCTGGAGGACAACATCTTCCTCATGGATCAGCTCACCACCATCCTCGCCGAGGACGGGCCGGAGGCGGTCGTGGAGCAGGTCATGAAGGATCTCTCGCCCGAGATCGTTGAGCGCCACCCGGTGGAATACCGCTGCTACTGCAGCCGGGATCGCGTGCGCGGCGCCCTCGGCACCGTCGGTGCGGACGCGCTGCGGGAGATGATCGCGGACGGCCAGTCCGTCGAGGTCTCCTGTCAGTTCTGCGACGCGGTGTATCACTTCGCCACGGACGAGCTGCAGGCGCTGCTCGGCGAGGTGGAGGCATGACCTATCCCGTTTCCGTCGACCCCGCTCTCTATGCCGTCTATCCCGAGATCCGCCTCGGCTGCCTGCGGTTCACCGCCGCGGTGCGCGAGCCGGACGAGCGCTTCTGGTCGGAGATGGAGGAGACCCATCTCCCGCAGGTGCGCGCCGCCATCGACGGCAAGGGCTGGAGCGAGATTCCGGGTGTGCGCGGCAGCCGCCTCATGTACAAGGCGTTCGGTCGCAACCCCGGTCGCTACCGCGTCTCCTCCGAGGCGCTCATGCGCCGTGTCCGGCGCTCCGATCCGCTCTACCGCATCAACTCCGTCGTGGACGTGAACAACCTCATTTCCGTTCGCAGCGGCCTCTCCGTCGGCTCGTATGATCTGGCGAAGGTGCAGGGCGATATCGTCATGCGCCGCGGCGCGGCGGGGGAGACCTATCCCGGCATCGGCAAGGACGCGATTGATCTCGAGAATCTCCTCGTCCTCACGGATGATCTCGGCGCCTTCGGCTCCTCCATGTCGGACTCCACGCGCTCCATGGTCACGCTCGAGACGACGGACGTGCTCGTCGTGCTCCACTGCTTTGAAAACGACATGGATCTGCCGGCGCTGCTCGAGGAGACTAAGGCCGCCTTTGAGACCTACGCGGATGCACAGAATGTCGAAATGTGGATTGTGTGATAACTAAGTAATCACTTCCGCAAAGCGGAAGTATGCGGTCATGACCGCATATTTGGCGTG
Organism: Oscillospiraceae bacterium; assembly: GCA_045112425.1. Taxonomy (GTDB): domain Bacteria; phylum Bacillota; class Clostridia; order Oscillospirales; family Oscillospiraceae; genus CAG-103. The sequence continues at coordinate 2,990 of JBGUHV010000038.1, read as the reverse complement.
CTTGCACGCCAAATGATTACAACGTTGTGACTTGATCATCTGAAATAAAAGCCTAAAAGGCTTTTATTTCCAGACACAAACATCGTGTTTGTGTCGCTCATCGAACGTTGAGATGATGATCAAATCATGATTATTTACACGATCCACGACAAAAAACTTCAAAAAAGGGATTGACATTTCCGCTCCCGTCTTGTATAATGACAAAGCTTTGAAACGGGAGCATAGCTCAGCTGGTTAGAGCACCTGCCTTACAAGCAGGGGGTCACTGGTTCGAGTCCAGTTGTTCCCACCAGGTTCATATGCCTCTGTAGCTCAGATGGTAGAGCAGCGGACTGAAAATCCGCGTGTCGTTGGTTCGATTCCGACCGGAGGCACCACCAGATTGCATCTGGAGGCAATTCGTCTCCGACCTGTTCGTCATCGAGCGTTTCTGCTCGGTGATGACAGGGCAATCCGGCAGCGTTTTATATGCGGGCGTAGCTCATCCGGTAGAGCGCCACCTTGCCAAGGTGGAGGTAGCGAGTTCGAGCCTCGTCGCCCGCTCCAATTTTTCTGTTCCGCGAGGAACAGAAATTTATATACGGATGGGCGATCTCCGTTCTCGAACAAAATTAAAACGCGTTTTGATTTTGAGAGGAGGAACGGGGGAGCGGATACGAAGCCGGCGAACAACGGCAAAGCCGCTGTTCGGCTGTGGAGTGGAGCGAGCCCGTTCGGACGACGGCGCCATAGCCAAGTGGTAAGGCATGGGACTGCAAATCCTTGACCCCCGGTTCAAATCCGGGTGGCGCCTCCAATAAAAAGCACGCACGCAAGTGCGTGTCTTTTCTTTTTTGGTTGCCGAAAACACCCGGCTGTGCCGGGAGTTCAAACATGAAGATGAACTGAGGCAAAAAAGCGAGGGTTTCGTCTGGTAAAATGCGGCGGCGTCTGGTATATTAGGCTTATCCCGGAAAAAGGAAGTGATTTCCCTGCCGCTGAGCATTCTGCCTTCGTTCCTGCTCTATTGCTATATCACGGCCATCACGCCGGGCCCGGCGAACCTCTGCTCGCTCTCGACCGCCCTGCGCTATGGCAGAACCGTCGCGCTGCGGCAGTGGCGCGGGCTCGCGGTCGGCTTTCTGATCGACAGCATGGCGGCGGTCGTGCTCTGCCGTCTGATCGGCGGCGTGCTGGGCTCCTACGTCCGGTGGCTGTCATGGATCGGCGCGGTCTACATTCTCTGGCTCGCGTGGCGTCTGCTGCGCGCCTCCGGCACGGCGCCGGAGGAGGAGGGGAGCACGCCGGGCTTCCGCACGGGGCTGCTCGTGAATCTCACGAACGTGAAGGTCATCCTCTTTTGCATCACGGCTCTGAGCTCCTTCGTTTTGCCGTATACGAATTCGATCTGGTGGCTGCTCGGCGTGGGGCTGTTCCTGCCGCTCACCGGCCCGGGCTGCAACCTGATCTGGCTCTTCGCCGGCGCAAGGCTGCAGACGCTATTCTCGAAGCATCAGAAGACCGTGGATATCGTCATGGCCGTCGCCCTCGCCCTCTGCGCGGTGAGCCTTGTGCTGCCCAATTAAAAATAAAAAGCGCACCTGCAAGACGCAGGTGCGCTTTTTGAATGCGTTCAGGCGTTCAGAATCCGCATGAATTCCTCGCCGGTGATGGTCTCCTTCTGATAGAGATACTGCGCGAGCTCATCGAGCTTCTCACGGTCGGCCATGAGGATGGACGCTGCCTTCTCGTGCTGCTTTTTCACGAGCGCGACGACCTTTTCGTCGATCTCGCGCTGCGTCTCCGGGCTGCAGGCGAGAGAGGCGTCGCCGCCGAGATACTGGTTCGTGACCGTCTCGAGCGCGACCATGTCGAATGCGGGGCTCATGCCGTAGCGCGTGATCATGGCGCGGGCGAGCTTCGTGGCCTGCTCAATGTCATTGGAGGCGCCCGTCGTGATCGAGCCGAAGACGATCTCCTCGGCGGCTCTGCCGCCGGTGAGCGTGGCGATCTTGTTCTCCAGCTCCTCGCGGCTCACGAGATAGTGGTTGCCCTCCTCGACCTGCATCGTGTAGCCCAGCGCGCCGGAAGTGCGCGGCACAATCGTGATTTTCTGCACGGGGGCGGACTGCGTCTGCCGCGCCGCCACGAGCGCGTGGCCGATCTCGTGGTAGGCGACGACGCGCTTCTCCTGCTCGGAGAGAATGGCGTTCTTCTTCTGATAGCCCGCGATGACGACCTCGATGCTCTCCTCCAGATCCGTCTGCGTCACGGCCTTGCGCCCGTCGCGCACGGCGCGCAGCGCGGCCTCGTTGATGATGTTCGCGAGCTCCGCGCCCGAGGCGCCCGAGGCCATGCGCGCGATCTGCTCATAGTCCACGTCGTCCGCGACCTTGACCTTTTTCGCGTGCACCTTGAGGATGGCTTCTCTGCCCTTGAGATCCGGCAGCTCCACCGGTACGCGCCGGTCGAAGCGCCCGGGGCGCGTGAGCGCCGGGTCGAGGCTCTCGGGCCGGTTCGTCGCGGCGAGGATAATCACGCCGTTGTTGCCCTCGAAGCCGTCCATCTCGGTCAGCAGCTGGTTGAGCGTCTGCTCGCGCTCGTCGTTGGAGGAGATCTGCCCCTCTCGCTTTTTGCCGATGGCGTCGATCTCGTCGATGAACACGATGCAGGGGGCTTTCTCCTTCGCCTGCGAGAAGAGGTCGCGCACCTTGCTCGCGCCCATGCCGACGAACATCTCCACGAATTCCGAGCCGGACATGGAGAAGAACGGCACGTTCGCCTCGCCCGCCACGGCCTTGGCCAGCATCGTCGTGCCCGTGCCCGGAGGGCCGACGAGCAGGATGCCCTTCGGCATGGAGGCGCCGATCTCAGTGTATTTGGCGGGATTGTGGAGGTATTCCACGATTTCCTGCAGGTTCTCCTCGGCCTCGTCCACGCCCTCTACGTCGGAAAAGCGGATGCCGTCGGAGCTCTTGACGTAGACCTTGGCGTTGCTCTTGCCGAGATTG
>JBGUHV010000037.1:0-4812 GCA_045112425.1 Oscillospiraceae bacterium | reverse complement strand
CCGCCGTGACGGTGCAGCCCACCGCCGCGAACCGCCGGCTCAAGGTCTTCGTCACCGCGGGCAATGAGGACGCCTCCCGCTGGGGCGCGAGATCCGTAAGCGTCTCGAGCGGCACCGTGACCGTGAAGGTCGACGGCGGCAGGGCCTATACCGTGAAGCTCGTGCCTGTTCCTGAGCCGACGCCGACGCCGCAGAATCCGTTCATCGACGTGCCCGACGGACAGTATTACACCTCCCCCGTGCTCTGGGCGGTAAGCCACGAGCCGCAGATCACAAACGGCACCAGCCCCACGACCTTCTCGCCGGACGCGACGTGCACGCGCGGACAGGTCGTCACCTTTCTCTGGCGCGCCATGGGCTGCCCCGAGCCGAAGAGCCTGAAAAATCCCTTCAGCGACGTGCGCGCGGACGATTATTTCTACAAGCCCGTGCTCTGGGCGTCGGAGAAGAACATCACAAACGGCACCAGCCCCACGACCTTCTCCCCCGGCAGCCCCTGCACGAGAGCGCACGTCGTCACCTTCCTCTGGCGCGCGCATGAAAAGCCCGCCGCGGGCAAGACCAATCCCTTCACCGACGTGGAATCCGGACAGTATTACACCGACGCGGTGCTATGGGCGGTGGAAAAGAGCATCACGAACGGCACCAGCCCCACGACCTTCTCCCCCGACAGGCCCTGCACGCGCGCGCAGATTGTGACCTTCCTCTGGCGCGATCAGACCGGCGGCGAGAAGGCCTCCGCCCTCGCCGCGCCTGCGGAGCTGGACGGCGCGCTCGCCCGTCTGCTCGAGAAGACGCCCGCGCCGAAGTGCGGGCAGGACGACCTCGCCGTGTTTGACGCCGCGCGCAACGCCGCCGCGGCCGGGCGGCAGCTCCCCGAGGCGTATTATGAGTATCTGACCGACGTGGAGGCGGCGGCGAAGGCCACGAACGGCCGCCTCAACGCCCCCGACGCAAAAAACCTCGCCGGCACCGTCCTCGCCGTGACGGCGCTGGGGCGAAACGCCGCGAGCCTCGGCGCGGATCTCACCGCGCGGCTGAACGACCGCAAGTTTGTCACCGCCTCGGGCACCGAGGGCGTGATCTGGGCGCTGCTCGCGCTCGACTCCGGCAGCTATGAATCCTACTGCCGCCCGGACTATCTGCAGGCGATTCTCGCCGCCCAGCAGGCGGACGGCAGCTTCGAGGGCGATCTGACGCGCACGGCCATGGCACTGCAGGCGCTCGCGCCGTATCTCAATGAAGACGGCGTGCTCACGGCGGTGAACGCCGCGCTGCGGTATCTCTCCGAGCAGCAGCAGCCGAACGGCGGCTATGGCGCCGCCGATCCCGCCGCCGCGGCGCAGGCGCTGCTCGCCTGCCGAACGCTCTCGGCGCAGCGGGTCAATCTCATCACGGCGCAGATCGTGCCCGGCTTCTTCGAGAAGGCCGAGGGCTCGCCCCTGACGCGGCTGCTCACCTTCCGCGAGCAAGACGGCGGCTTCCCCGAGCCCGCCCTGCGCGCGCTCATCGCCGAGCAGTGCAGCGACCTCGGCGTGATGGTGTACGTGATCCGCTGACTGCAATCATCAAAAAAAGCCCGCCGGAGACCGGCGGGCTTTCTTCTTTGCAGAGAGCGGAGAGTGGAAATGAGGAGCGCTTCGCGCGATTGGATCATCCCCCTCAGTCAGCCTCAGGCTGCCAGCTCCCCCAGAGGGGGCGCCAAGTGGGTACGCCAGTCCTGTAGGGCGTAATGCCTACATCACGCCGCATTCCAATCGCGTGAAGCGCACCTGTTCGTTCCACTCTCAAATCTCCACGCTCCTCTCTCTTTTCCTCTTGCATCTTTCCAAGACTTGTTATATTATATTAATTTGAATGATTATCTGATTTTGGAGTGCCTATGTCCGAGTATCTTTACAAACTGGATCTGGCCGGAATTCTGCTGGAGCTTTGCTCTCCGCTGGCGCTGGAGGCGCGGGAAAACTGCGCGCCGTTCCTCACGGAAACGCCCGGCGCGGACGTCTCGATCCGCTATCGGCTGGAGCAGCCGCCGGAGCGCGGCACGCTCGTGCAGGAGCGCTCGCCCCGCGTGTGGCAGGAGGACGGTGCATTGCGCATCGAGCGTCTGCCCGCCGCGGCGATGAAGCCCTGCGCCTGCATTTGGCTGCGCGAGGACGATCCCTTCTTCATCGACGGCTGCATCTACCCGGATCACACCCGATTCTTCCGCTCGCTGGACAACGCGCTGGACGCCTCAGAGCTGGAGGTGACGCTCTCCCGGCTTGGAACCTTTGTTCTGCACTCCTCGCTCGTGCGAAGGCCCGAGGGCGACGCGATCCTCTTCACCGCGCCCTCCGGCACCGGCAAGAGCACGCAGGCCGGGCTCTGGGAGCAATACGCCGGGTCGGACACGCTCAACGGCGACCGCAGCATGATCCGCCGCGTTGACGGCGTGTGGACAGCCTTCGGCTCGCCCTTTGCGGGCACCAGCGGCATTTACCGCAGAGAGAGCGCGCCGATCCGCGCGCTCGTCGTGCTGCGGCAGGCGCCGGAGAACACCATCCGCCGCCTGAAGAGCGCCGAGGCCTTCCGCGCGATCTATTCCGAATCCGTGCTGCCCCGCTGGCACAACGAAGCACACCAGCGCGTCATCGCCCTCGCGACCGAGATCGTGAGCGAGGTGCCGGTGTATCTGCTCGCCTGCACGCCGGACGAGCGGCCCGTGACGCTGCTGAAAAACACCCTGGAAGGAGAACCGATATGATTGCAAAACGTGGCTCCAGCGTTCTGGTGGAGCACCTGCACCGCCGCGCCGACGTGCAGGGCATCCCGCTCTCGGGCACCTTCGAGCTGACGCCGATGTGCTCCATGAGCTGCAAGATGTGCTATGTGCGCATGACGGCAGAGGAGGTCAAGGCCACCGGCAAGCGCCTGCGCACCGTGGAGGAATGGCTGGAGATTGCCCGCGTGATGAAGGAACAGGGCACGCTGCTGCTCCTTCTCACGGGCGGCGAGCCGCTGACCTATCCGGGCTTCCGGGAGCTCTACCGGGAACTTCGGAAAATGGGCTTCGTCATATCCATCAATTCCAACGCCACGCTCATCGACGAGGAGACCGTCAAGTGGTTTGCCGAGGATCCGCCGCAGCGCATCAACATCACGCTCTACGGCGCGTCGGACGAGACGTATCTGCGCCTGTGCAACCACGCCACGGGCTACACCGTCGTGACGAAGGCGATTGAGATGCTGCAGGACGCCGGCATCCCCGTGAAGCTCAACTGCAGCGTCACGCCGGACAACGTCTGCGATCTGGAGAAGATCATCGCCTACAGCGACGAGCGCAAGCTCGTGCTGCAGGCCACGGCCTACATGTTCCCGCCCCTGCGCCGGGATGAGACGAGCGTCGGGCGCAATCTGCGCTTCACACCGGAGGAATGCGCCGCCGTGGAAGCGCGCATCCGCCTGCTGCAGAGAGGCCGCGAGGATCTGCTCAAATACTGCGAGAGCGTGGAATCGCACTGTGTGCTCGAGGAGGACACCATGTTCGACTGCGAGGGCGACGGCGTGCGCTGCCGCGCGGGCAAGAGCTCGTTCTGGATCACCTGGGATGGGCGGCTGCTGCTGTGCGCCATGATGAACGACCCGAGCTTTGACGTGTTTGAGATGGGCTTTCCCGCCGCGTGGCAGGCGCTGCGCGAGCGGACGGAGCAGATCCGCCTGCCCGCCGAGTGCGCCGCCTGCGACTCGAAGGACATCTGCCGCTCCTGCGCCGCCATGACCTATACCGAAACCGGCAGCTACGACAAGAAGCCGCAGTACCGCTGCGATCTGATGCGCGCCGCGGGCCCCGCCTGCCGCGCACTCTTAAAGGAGAATGAACCATGAATCAGGAACCGGAAAAGAAAGAAACCAAGAACCCCGCTGACCGCTTCAACAAGGTCAACCGGAAGATGACCATCGTCTGGACGGGCGTCGCCGTGCTCGTGGTGCTCGCCATTGCGCTCGGCCTCTTCTTCGCCTCGAAGAGCGGCGCGAAGACGCGCCCCGAGGGCTCGGGCTCCATGGAGGGCACGGTCATCATCAACGACGACGGCCAGAAGGTCCTCGTGGATGAGGACGGCAACGAGATCGAGGTGCTCGACGAGAACCCGATTGACACCATCCGCCAGACCGGCAACAGCAACCTCTCCGGCGTCAAGACCGACACCGGCAGCGGCACCGCCGGCACGGGCGAGGAGACCGTAAAGCAGCCGTGGAGCAGCCTGAAGGACGATGATTACGGCATCGAAATCCGCACGCTCGCCGCGGGCTACGACGGCGCCTTCCTTGAGGACGGCAGCGACGACGAGGTGAAAAACGTCCTCGCCCTCCTCTTTGTGAACACGAGCGACAAGGACATCCAGTACGCCGAATACGCCTTCGCCGTGGACGGCAAGCCGATCTCCTTCAAGGTCTCCGACCTGCCCGCCGGGCAGCAGTGCGTCGTGCTCGAGGCCTCGCGCCACCAGCGCAACGAGAAGGAAGTGCTCGAGCTCATCAGCCGCGTCGTCGCCCCGGTGGACAAGCTCCCGGGCTCCGACAAGGTGCTCCCCGTCATCAACGACGACAACACGATCACCCTCATGAACACCACGCAGGAAAACCTGCCGGTCGTGCGCGTGTTCTACAAGTACTTCTACGAGGATGAGAACACCTTCGTCGGCGGCATCACCTACACCGCTACGGCCGAGAACATCCCCGCCGGCGGCAGCGTGACCATCGCCCCGTCGCACTTCGAGGCAAACGCCTGCCTGATCATGGGCACGGGCGTGTACGATCAGTAACTCCGCA
>JBGUHV010000036.1:0-4315 GCA_045112425.1 Oscillospiraceae bacterium | reverse complement strand
ACGGCGTGAGAGAGAGAGGCCGCCGCCTGCAGCGTTTGCAGCTCCTGCATCAGGCACTGATTCAGATAGTCCGGCAGGGCTTCCCCGCGCGCCGCCATGCGGGCGCAGACGTTGTCGCTCTCGGCGCAGAACCGGAGCAGATGCCGATCCAGCGCGCCGCCGGCGGCATAGAGCGCGCTCACAAAGGCGGCATAATCCGGCGCGGTCTGCGTCTGCAGATACTGCCGCAGCGCCGCCACGACGGGATCGTCCAGCAGGGCGCGAAAGACGGCGAGCGTATCGAGCCGCTGTTTGAGTTCTGAAAGCTCCATATCAGTTCAGAACCGCGCCGGAAGCGCCGCTGGAGACGAGCGCGGCATAGCGCCTGAGATAGCCGGAGAGGGGCTTTTGCTTCGGCTCGAAGGCCGCCATGCGTGCCTCCAGCTCCTCGTCCGGGATGAGCAGGCTGATGGTGTTGGCCGGAATGTCGATGCGGATGCGGTCGCCCTCGCGCACGACGCCGATGGCGCCGCCGGAGGCCGCCTCCGGGCTGACGTGGCCGATGCAGGCGCCGCGCGTGGCGCCGGAGAAGCGCCCATCCGTGATGAGCGCGACGCTGTTGCCGAGACCCATGCCCATGATGGCGGAGGTGGGATTGAGCATCTCGCGCATGCCTGGGCCGCCCTTCGGCCCCTCATAGCGGATGACGACGACGTCGCCGGGCTGAATGGCGCCGGCATTGATCGCCGCCTGCGCCTCCTCCTCGGAATCGAACACGCGGGCGGGCCCCTCGTGCACGAGCATCTCGGGCAGGACGGCGGAGCGCTTGACGACGCAGCCGTCCGGGGCGAGATTGCCCTTAAGCACAGCGATGCCGCCGGTGGCGCTGTAGGGCTTCTCCGCGGGGCGGATGACGCTCGGATCGCGGTTGACGGCACCGACGAGGTTTTCCGCGACGGTCTGGCCGGTGACCGTCATGCAGGAGGTATCGAGCAGTTTTTTCTTCACCAGCTCGGCCATGACGGCGCGCACGCCGCCGGCCTCGTCGAGCTCCTCGATATAGGTGCGTCCGGCAGGGGCGAGATGGCAGAGGTTCGGCGTCTCGGCGCTGATGGCGTTGGCGATATCGAGATCAATCTCCACGCCGCACTCATGCGCAATGGCGGGCAGATGGAGCATGCTGTTGGTGGAGCAGCCGAGCGCCATGTCGACCGTGAGAGCGTTTCGGATGGCGGCCTCGGTCATGATATCGCGCGGGCGGATGTTTCTCCGCCAGAGCTCCATGACGGCCATGCCCGCGTGCTTGGCAAGCTCGATGCGGGCGGAATACGGCGCGGGGATCGTGCCGTTTCCGGGCAGGCCCATGCCGAGCGCCTCGGTGAGGCAGTTCATGGAGTTGGCCGTGTACATGCCGGAGCAGCTGCCGCAGCTGGGGCAGGTTTTGCACTCATACTCCAAGAGCTTCTCATCATCGATCTTCCCGGCGTTGTACTGACCCACGGCCTCGAACATGCTGGAGAGGCTCGTCTTCGCGCCGCCGACCTTGCCGGCGAGCATCGGCCCGCCGGAGACCACGACGGTCGGCACGTTGATGCGCGCCGCCGCCATGAGCAGGCCGGGCACGTTTTTATCGCAGTTGGCGACCATGACGAGCGCCTCGAAGCCGTGCGCGAGCGCCATGGCCTCGGTGGAGTCGGCGATGAGGTCGCGCGTGACGAGGGAGTATTTCATGCCCTCGTGGCCCATGGCGATGCCGTCGCAGACGGCGATGGCCGGGAAGACGACGGGCGTGCCCCCCGCCATGGCGACGCCGACGCGCACCGCCTCGGTGATCTTATCGAGGTTCATATGGCCGGGAACGATTTCATTATAGGAGCTCACAATGCCGACCATTGGGCGCTCGAGCTCCTCTTTGGTGATGCCCAGGGCGTGATAGAGACTGCGGTGCGCCGCGTTCTGCGGCCCGTGCTTGATGTCCATATGCGTTCTCCTCAGTTGTTGATCAGCTTTTCTTCATCATTCCAGCTGTAAAGCTTGCGAACCTCCTCGCCGACGATCTCGGTGGGGTGCTCGGCGGCGAGACGGCGCAGCGCGCCGAAATGCGCCTGCTTGCCGGCGCACATCTCCAGCTGGAATTCCTTGGCGAAGGAGCCGTCCTGAATGTCGGCGAGGATCTGCTTCATGGCCTTTTTGGTATCGGCGGTGATGATTTTCGGGCCGGTGATGTAATCGCCGTACTCGGCGGTGTTGGAGATGGAATAGCGCATGCCGGCAAAGCCGCTCTGATAGATCAGGTCGACGATGAGCTTCATCTCGTGGATGCACTCGAAATAGGCGTTGCGCTCGTCATAGCCCGCCTCGACCAGCGTCTCGAAGCCCGCCTGCATCAGCGCGCAGACGCCGCCGCAGAGCACGGCCTGCTCGCCGAAGAGATCGGTCTCGGTCTCGGTGCGGAAGGTCGTCTCCAGCACGCCCGCTCTCGCGCCGCCGATGCCGAGGGCATAGGCCAGACCGAGATCCCAGGCGTCGCCCGTGGCGTCCTGCTCGACGGCGATCAGGCACGGCACGCCGCGGCCCGCCAGATACTCGCTGCGCACCGTGTGGCCGGGGCCCTTGGGCGCGATCATGATGACGTTCACGTTCTTCGGCGGGCGGATGCAGCCGAAGTGGATATTGAACCCGTGGGCAAAGCCCAGGGTCTTGCCCTCGGTGAGGTTCGGCTCGATGGATTCCTGATAGAGCGCGGCCTGCTTCTCGTCGTTGATGAGCATCATGATGATGTCGGCGGCCCTGGTGGCCTCCGCGGCGGTCATGACGGTGAGCCCCTGCGCCTCGGCCTTTGCCCAGCTGCGGCTGCCCTCATAGAGGCCGACGATGACGTTCACGCCGCTCTCCTTCAGATTCAGCGCGTGGGCGTGACCCTGCGAGCCGTAGCCGATGATAGCGACGGTCTTGCCGGCGAGCTTCTGCAGATCGCAGTCCTGCTGATAAAAGATTCTGTTCATGGTGATTGTCTCCTTCTGTATGATTAAGATATGATGCTGCGGTTTCTCTCGAGGGCGATGACGCCCGTGCGGCAGAGCTCCACGATGCCGAGCGGCCGCATAAGCTGGATGAAGGCGTTGATCTTGCTGGGGTCGCCCGTGAGCTCCACGCAGAGCGTCTCAGGGCTGTAATCCACGATCTTGCCGCGGTAGATCTCCGAGGCCGCCATGACCTCGGCGCGGTTTTCGGGCGTGTTTTTCACCTTGACGAACATGAGCTCGCGCTCGAGCGAGCTGCTCTCATCGAGCACCATGACGCGCTTGACGTTGTGAAGCTTGTGCATCTGGCTGACCATATGGTCGCGCGTGGCGGCGTCGCCGGATGCGGTGAGGGTGATGCGGGAATAGCTCGCATCCTCCGTCTCGCCGACGGAGAGGGAGTCGATGTTGAAGCCCTTTCGCATGAACAGGCTCGCCACGCGGGTGAGTACGCCGTATTTATTATCCACATAGGCGGCGATGACAAAGCGGTTCACGGCTGCACCTCCTCTTTGGATGTGATGATATCGTCGATTGCGCCGCCGGGCGGGAGCATGGGCAGCACGAGCGCCTCGGTGTCGATCGGAACCTCGATGAGCGCCGGCCCGTCGCACACCATGGCGCGCTCGAGCGCTGCGCGCAGCGCCTCGGGCGTTTCGGCATAGGCCGCCTCCGCGCCGAAGGCCTTCGCGAGCGCCACATAGTCCGTGACGCGGCCGTGCTCGGTGCCGGAATGGCGGTTGCGGAAAAAGAGCGTCTGCCACTGGCGCACCATGCCGAGGGCGCGGTTATTGAGCAGCACGATGGCGACGGGGATGCGGTAGGTCACGGCGGTGGCGAGCTCATTGAGATTCATGGCAAAGCTTCCGTCGCCGGTGATGAGCACGACGCGCTCGCCGCTGCCGAGATGCGCGCCGACTGCGGCGCCGAGGCCGAAGCCCATGGTGCCGAGCCCGCCGCTGGAGATGAACTTGCGCGGGCGGGAGAGCTTCGTATACTGCGCGGCCCACATCTGGTGCTGGCCGACGTCGGTGGCGATGAGATCCGCATCGAGCTTGACGGCGTTGATCACATCGAAGACCTGCTTCGGCGTGATCGGGCCGGGCGTGGCGGCCTCCGCCGCCGCGCGCTGCGCCGCGCCCTCCGCGCACAGCGCCGCCACCTGCTCGCGCCACTCCGGGTGCTCCTGCGGCTCGATGCGCTCGAGCAGGCGCTGCAGCGTGCCCTTCAGACCGCCGACGAGACCCACGTCCACGCTCACGCTCTTGCCGATCTCGGTAAGATCCGCGTCGAGCTGGATGATCTTCGCGTTC
>JBGUHV010000035.1:0-11062 GCA_045112425.1 Oscillospiraceae bacterium | reverse complement strand
ATATTTTCATTGCCTGCAATGACCTGCTCTTGTCCGTATACCTTATATCCGGTTCGAACATAGCATTCTTTCTTCAGCGAAGATCCGAAAGGACCTGCTTTAAGAGCGTTCTTCTTTTGCTCGATTGCCTGAGTAATGCTAATCGTTTTCCAATCTGGCAAGTCATTTTCTTCTCTAAATGGTTGTGTCAATCGTCCTTCAAACGCCTCTTTCAGCACAGCCTGACGATATACCGCAAGCTGTGCTTTTGTTTTTTTCAGCATTTCCACTCCGGCGTCAAGCTGGGAGAACAGCTCCTCGATCCGGGCAACAATACGCTCCTGCTCTGGGAGCGGAGGAACGGGCATTTCGATTTTTAACAGATCGCTTTTCGCAAGGCTTGGCCTGCCAGTAGATTTGTCCAATGGCATAAAGTTGAAATGAACGCAAAAATAGTACAGATACTTTGGATCAAGCCCTTGGTCGGGAACAACACCGAAGGCAGTATCTATATTCCAAAAAGGTTCAGTTACGAAAATGGGGCGATTAATGGTCCCTTTGCGCCCAATAATCGTTGTTCCGGCTTCGCACAAATAATCATCGGCGTAGCCCATCAAACCGCCGCTACCAAAAATGGGATATTTCCCTTCTGGATTTTCGACTGCTTTCTGGTTTTTACCGCTGACAATATGCAAAACATCTTTCCATTGTTTTATTTCCATGTTGCGATACCAATTGCACGGTCCATTTTTATGCTTTCCTCTCAGTAATTTCAATTTGCGGGGCCTTAAAAGCCCATTGTACTCGAAATGTGTCTTTTAGTTTTGCAATTAGGGATTCATCGATATTGTTACGTAAATCTTTAGAATTCTGCTCAGTTACAGTGAATTCATAAGAAAAAGTCTTCGTTTTCCGTTTGCTATATTCGATGGAAACATCGACAGAGTACTTTCCAATTTCCCAATAAAAATCACTTAATAGGCTGTTTTTTGCATCAATGTATTCAGGCGACTTCGAGAAAATATCTAACGCCTCTTCATAAGTGTGATTATTAACGCATTGCGATACCAACGGAGCCAGATTTGAACATATATTGCGGATCTTGATACCAGACGAATCCGAAGGGTCACTATATTCAACAAACGAGCAGGCAACACTATCCGCTTCAACACGAAACGGGTGTGCTGCTTCCGTTGTTTGAACATAGTTTCCAAGTAAATTTGCATTAACTGGAGAAATGAGAAACGACCAGTCAAGGTTGAGTTTTCTGTCATCACGTTTGCGAGTGAGAACGATACTCATTTTTTTGATCGTTGCAGCGCTTCTTTCTGACTCAACAACGCCATTTATGCGAATATAGGAGCCACTCTGGTTAAAAAAGAGAGTTGCTTGTCCTGTCGGATAAAACTTCACAATCGCAGTTGCTATCCACTTTTTATATACCCACTGAACGAGAGGAATAAGAATTGAAACACAGATCGCGATGATAGACAAGACGGTTGTAATAGTTTCGTATCTGCTCAATACCGTTGTTGTTTCCATGTGTTTTCTCCTTAAGCTACCAATTCTATGTTCATTTCTTGCAGAATTGCCTCGTACTGATCCCCGAACACATCATAGAACCTACCCAGACCGCCTTTGCGGTCAAATGGGCTGAGATCCAGGTCTTCCGGTACGATGCTGAGGGAGACGGCGATGTGATCCTTGATCAGACGCAGCCATTCCATCTGCTCGTCGGTAAAGTGGACATGGCCTGCGTTCCGACGCAGCGTCCACTGCATGAAGTTATAATTCACCTTGTCCGCAAAGGGCGCGAGGTTGTCAGCATAACCCATCTCAAAACGGATAATGGAAATGAGATCTGTGAGCTGTGCCACAGTGCCGCGCTTGACCTTCTCCGGCTTCTTGATGGCATAGCAATCCCACAGCCGCTCGATGGTGATGTGCTGCGCTTTCAGCTTTTCATACAGGGCTTTGAGCTGCTTGATTGCCATGGGACGATCCTTATACCGCTGATCGTAAATGATGCGAAGGGCAAGAATCTCGTCTTTGTTTTCCTCGATAAACTCATGGAAAGTTTTGAGGATGCGGTCCGCGTTCGCCTGCTGATCGGTATCGTACCCGGCAAAGAGAACAGAGTCGATGTTCACGGAGTCGATGACCTGCTCATGGCTGCGGCGCACATTCTCGATATAAGTCCGGATGTCCGGGTTATAGAAGGGCTGCACCGCTTCTTTGATGAGCGCCTTTTTCGCCTCATCCATGCGGTGCTGTTCCTCTTCGGTCGGCTCATGATCGTCGGAGAGATCTACGCCTGCTGCGGCGGAAAGAATATCCGGGTCAAAGGCGTCCAACAGGCGCTGAGCCACATTCCCGGTGCTGCTGCCAACGGTGCTGCTGAATTCCGCACGCTCCCGCTCCGTCATCTGACTGTTGAGCCGGATGACACGGTTTGCAAGGGATGTGAGGGTATCTTCATCCTTTGCGCCCATGGCGACGTTCAGCATCAGTTCCTTCATGCTGACGGAGGGCTTGCGCTCCAGTGTGCGCGTCTCTGTCTTTTTGGATTTGGTGACGCCCACGGCATCCACGATCACAAAATGATCCTTGTTCTCCGTGGCGGAAGGTGTGACCTTCTGCAGATCGTCCTTGCCGAGCACACGGGTGCCGCGTCCTTTCATCTGCTCGAAATAGTTTTTGCTGCGCACATCGCGCATGAAGATCAGACACTCGATGGGCTTGACGTCCGTACCGGTGGCGATCATATCCACGGTGACGGCAATGCGCGGATAGTAGTCATTGCGGAAGGCGCTGAGAACGGTCTCCGGGCGATCGGCTTGACAGGTGATCTTCTGGCAGAATTCGTTGCCCTCGCCGAACTCTTCCCGGACGATCTGGATGATATCGTCGGCGTGGCTGTCGGTCTTGGCAAAGATCAGCGTCTTCGGCACTTCGCGGCGATGGGGGAAAAGCATCGCCGGGAGGCACTCTTTGAAGGTGCGGATGACGGTACGGATCTGGCTGGGATTGACCACATCACGATCCATGTTGGATGCGTTATAATCCACATCCTCGTCCATCTGCTTCCACCGTTTGGCGCGGGTCAGACGGTCGCGATACTCGATCTGCTGCTTCATAATGTGTGCGCCGTTCTTGGTGACGTCAGTCTCGATCAGGAAAATATCCTCGCCCACGTTCACGCCATCAATGATGGCCTGCTCGCGGGAATATTCGCTGACCACGTTCTGATTAAAAAACGCAAAGGTGCGCTTGTCCGGCGTAGCAGTCAGGCCGATGATAAAGGCGTCGAAATATTCCAGCACCTGATTCCAGACGTTATAGATTGACCGATGGCATTCATCGACGATGATGCAATCGAAGAACTCCGGCGGATATTTTTCGTTGTATACGACCTCTTTTGTCGCCTGCGTGTCGGCTCCGGTCTGCTCGAAGAAAGACTCTTCCTCTGCGGATTCGTCCATCTCGTCGCCCTTGAGAATGGAATACATGCGCTGAATGGTGCTGATGCAGATCTGAACATCATTCGGGATATAGGAACTGTTCAGACGGCGAACACCGTAAAGCTGCGCGAAGGAACGGTTATCGTCATTCGGGGTGTAGGCAAGGAATTCACGCTCTGCCTGCTCACCCAGCGATTTAGTATCCACAAGAAACAGGATGCGTTTCATCCTGCCGAACTTCAAAAGGCGGTATGCCGCTGTGATTGCCGTGAAGGTTTTGCCCGCGCCGGTCGCCATCTGCACCAGTGCCTTGGGGCGGTTATCCGCAAACGATGCATCCAGATTCTGAATCGCTGTGATCTGGCATTTGCGGAAGCCCGTGATATCAAACGGCGGGAAATGCTTCATGTGATTGCGGATGGTATCATCCTGCGCGAGCAATGCAAGCAGAGTCTCCGGCCTGTGGAACGAAAACACACGGCGTGAGCGGTATTTGACGTCCTTATAATCCGTGAAGCGCGTGAGCTGGCCGGTGGCTTCATACGCAAAGCGGATCTGATATTCGGTGGTGATATATTTGAAGGTACTGTTGGCATAGCGCCCTGACTGTCCTTCGACAACGGTGATGTTTTCGCCCGCTTCGTCTCTCTTCGCTTCCACAACGCCTATAGGCCTGCCATTCACAAAAAGGGCATAGTCTACCGGCCCGGTGCTGGTGGGATACTCCCGAACCGCAACACCGAGCGAAGCCATGGGATTCACTCTTCTCAGATCCTGAACCACCCAGCCGGATTGCTCAAGGCGAGCGTCAATCAGTTGTCTAGCCTTTTCTTCAGGAGTCATTTTCCAGCCTCCCATATAGTCTTAATTATTTATTATAACATGGCAACATATGAAAAGCTATCTTTTTCATTTCTTATCGGCATGATTTGTCATTCAGAAACAATGAAAAACAGCTCGGAGTTTCACTCCAAGCTGTTTTTGCGGGCGGTCGCCCCTACAGGTTTGACTGGGCGCGGAGGGAAACGGGAGGGGCAAGCCCCTCCCGTTCAAGTTCTGTTTGCGTGCGGCGATCAATGACCCTCATCCACCGCGCAAGCGCGATCCCCCTTCCCCCAGAGGGGGAAGGCAAGTCAGCAAGGTTACTCGGTCGGAACCGGGAGAGTCCAGTATTGCTGGTTATAGAGATCGGTGAAGCGGTAGAGCGTGAGCATGCGGCTGGCGTCGATGCGGGTGTTGCTGATCTGCATGTTCTCCGTGACGGTCTGCTGCTCGCCGAGCTTGTAGGAGTCCTGATAGACGCCGTCATAGCTGTAGTAGTCGCAGAGGAAGTCGAGCGTATCGCCGACGTTCACCTCCGCGAGACCGCGGGCGACGGCATCGGTGTCCTCATAGACCGGGCGGGCGCCGGCAATGTAGCCATAGGGATTCTCGTCATTGAAGATGAGGATCAGATCCATGCGCTCGCCGTTGAGCAGGACGGGAACATAGCCGGTGATCGTGTAGTGCTCCCCTTCCTCGGCGGTGGAGAGATGGTAATACGCCACGGGCTGGCTGTTGATGCTCAGCCAGGTGCCGTCGGTCTCGCCGATGAGGTTGCCCGCATCGTCAAAATCGAAGGTGTTGTCGAGGCCGAGGTCGATGTAGCCGGTGCCGTCGTCAAAGAAGACGTTGAGATCGAGCCCCTGCACCATCTCCCACTGCTCCTCGGGGAGGATGATCTTATGCCGGCCGCCGTCCTCCGTCCAGACGAGATTCGCGGGATTGAGCCGGTGGTCAGCGATATACTCCGCCGCCTGCTCGGTGGGGATGCTGCGGCCGGTCATGAAGGCGGTGTTTTCCTCGGAGAGGCCGTTGATGGAAGATCTGCCGCCGCCCATGAAGAGATTCAGCAGCTGCGCGATGTCCTGCGCGCCGGAGGCGCTCTGCGTGGCCGTCGTGGTGCCGCCGCTCATGAGCTGGCCGAGCAGCGACGGGAGCGCGGAGCCGGTGCCGCCCGCACTGACCTGACCGCTGACCTCGAGATTGGCAAACTCGCGGATGCAGTCGGAATAGGCGCTGTCGAGACCGATACGGTCATAGGTGGCGACGGCGGTATCGACGCCGGCGACCTTCTTATACGGGAAGTAGATGGACAGACCGTAGGCGTTGGTGATGTTGGCCGCGCGGTTGTACTTCACGGCGCTGAGCAGAACGTCGGAGAGCTTCTTGGCCTCGTCCGTGCCGAGGTTCTTGGCGAAAAGGACAAGGTCGATCTGGTCGATGGAGGAGCTGCCGGCGAACTCGCGCGTGTTGCTGCGGGCGCGGGAGACAGTCTGATAGCCGTTGGAGGCGATGATGCTCTTCGTGCCGTTGGAAAACGCGGTGAAAGCATCGCCCATCGTGCCGGAGAGCTCGGCGAGGTCGACGACGGAGAGCGTGGTCTGCTGACCGCGGCACTGCTGGGCGCAGACGTCCACGAAGTCATCGACGATCTGCTTGCCGATCTGGATGGTGGGCGTCGAGGTGTTATTGCTGAGGGTGGTGAGCCAGTTGGTATAATACCAGCCGACGCCGGGCTCGGTCTCCTCGGAGGCGATCATATAGTCCGCGTACTTGGAGAGCATGAGGGCGTTTTCCGCCGTGGCCATGAGGCAGGCGTCAAAGCCGATGAAGTCGAACTTCATGTTGGCGGCCTTGAGCGCGGAGTCGATCTGGGCGAGCGACATGGAGCCGGAGCGCACGTTCTTCTCATCATAGCCATAGCCCTGCAGAGAGCCTGCGCCGTGATCCCAGAAAATGAGCATGTTGCGGCTGGCCGGGAAGTTCTGGCCGCACCACTGGATGAAGCTCGCGAGGTTGTTCGGATCGGTCATGGCGGCGGTGCCGGCATCGGCAACGAGCGTTTCGAGCCCGCCCTGTGCGACGCGGTAGATCTGGTTGACCTGATTGGAGACCGCCTGATTCTTCCACTGCTTGCAGCCGCCGGTGAAGACGAGAATGTTCACCTTATTGGACAGCGTGGCGGAGGCCATCTCCATGAGATCCTTCGTGGCCATGCCGTACTTCGACTCGAGGTCGGTGCCGCACATGTAGACCATGAGGGTGGCGGTATCCTGACCGTTGCCCATAAGAGTCGTATACTTCTGCCGCGCGCCGGGGGCGACGGTTTCGTTGAGCTTGGCAATGTTGCTGTCGGTGCCCCAGGAGTTGGAGACCGGCGCGGAGAGCACGCTCTGAATTGCGGGCAGCGATGAGCCGCTGCTGCTCGGCTGCTGCGCGGGGGTGGAGCTGCCGCCGCCGAAGAGATTGCCGAGACCGCCCGTGCCGAGCAAAACGGCAAGAATGAGCGCGATCAGGCCGCCGCCGATGCCGCCGGCGCGCTTGACGTTCCGGCCGGAGGACTGCTGCGGCGTGCCGGAACCGGAGCCGACCTTGCCGGTGCCGAGACCCTCGTCATCCCGGCGATGGACGCCGAGACCGCCCTCGGTGACGTTGGTTTCGCGGCGTCTCGGTCTGTTATTTTCCGCCATGAAGGTTCCCTTCTTTCATGAGAATTGGATAGGCTAGACAAAGTGTATCATATTTGTTGAAAACTGGCAATCAGATTTTGTTGCTGCGCCGCCAAATCTTCTGGCGTTCGGCGGCGCGGATGAGCTCCTCGCGGAAATCCGGGTGGGCGACGGAGATGAGCGCCTCAGCGCGCTCCCAGGTGCTGCACCCGGCGAGATTGACCGCGCCGTACTCGGTGACGATATAATACGCCTGACTGCGCGGGTCGGTGACGATCTCGCCGGAAAACTGCGGGAGAATGCGCGAGTGCCGCTCCCCCGCCTTGTCGACAAACGAGCTCGTCATACACACAAACGCCTTACCGCCGCGGCTCATGGCAGCGCCGGTGAGAAAATCGAGCTGGCCGCCCGTGCCGCTGATCTGGCGCAGGCCGGCGGTCTCCGCCGTGACCTGACCATAGAGGTCAGCGGCAACACAGCTGTTGATAGAAATGAGGTTCTCATGCCGCGCAATCGTCTCGGGCGCGTTGACAAACTCCAGCGGCTCGACGATGACGCCGGGGTTCTGATCGACCCAGTCATACAGAGCGCGCGAGCCGAAAACAAGGCCGGTGACGCCCTTTCCGGGCTGGTACGTCTTGCGGCGGTTGGTGAGCTTGCCGGCGCGGAAGAGATTCAGATACGCGTCGCCGCAGAGCTCGGTATGCATGCCGAGATCTTTGAGATCCGAATCTGCGAGGAGGCTGCCGACGACGTTCGGCATGGCGCCGATGCCGAGCTGGAGCGTGGCGCCGTTCGGGATCTGCGGCACGATGAGGCGGGCGATGGCCTCATCCTCCGGCGTGGGCGCGGCGACGGGAAACTCCGGCAGCGGCGCGTGCTCGCCCTCGACGACGCAGTCGACCTCGGAAATGTGGATGCTCTCATCAAAGCCGCCGAGAATGCGCGGGAGATGCTCGTTCACCTCGAGGATGACGACGTCCGCCTTGTCCAGAATGCCCTTCGCGACGCCGGCGGCGCAGGAGAGGTTGAAGAATCCGTGTTTGTCCATCGGCGGCACGCACATCATGGCGACGTTCACCGTGAGAAAATGGCGGTAATACGGCACGAGATTGCGGAAAATCATGGGAATGAAATTGCACAATCCCCTGTCGCACAGGCGGCGCTCATAGGCCGAGAGGTGCCAGCTGTTGTAGAAAAAGTGCTCGCGCGTCGGGTCGCACTCGACGGTCTGGATCGGGCCAAAGCAGAGGTTGCCGCGGATTTTCACATCCTGCAGCTCGTCGCGCCGCTGGGCAAGCGCAGCGTCCAGCAGCGTCGGGAAGGCGACGTTGGTGGAATAATCCACCCAGTCGCCGCTTTTGACGAGACGCACCGCCTCGGCGGGCGTGCGGAGCTTGGATTGGTATTCGGATTGGAAGTTCATGATTGGCCTCCTGTGTTGGAGATGGACGGGATGCGGGCCGATGGGCGTCGGCCCCTACGACAGATATTGTGCAGCGAGATTGCGGGCGGTCTCCCGCATACGTTCGACGACCGATTCCGGGGCGGTGACGCGGACGCCGTCGAGCGCGATGATCCAGCCGAGGAAATGAGGACTCGGCACGACGTCGACCTGCGCGGTGAAGCGATCCTCCCCCAGCGGGGCGAGAATCAGATCCTGCCCGAAGCGGTCGATGAGGACGCCGGCCATGCTGTTTTCCCCCTCGAGCGTGACGCGCACAGGCTCGCCGCCGTGCATGCCGAAGACGGCGCGGGAATAGTCCGCAGCCGTGCGGTCTCCCCACGCATCCTTGCCGAGGCGGGGTTCTTTGAGGCACTCGAGATCGAGCATCTTATCGACGCGGAAGTGCTTGATGACCCCGTCGCGCTCATCAAAGGCCGCAAGATAGTAATTCTCATCATCCCACAGCAGCGCCCAGGGGCTGACCTGATACCACGCGCCGCCGCGCCGGAGCTCCATTTTGCGCTCGCGCGTCCAGCGGAAATAGTGAAAGCGCACCTGAACATTTTCGCCGATGGCCTCGTGGAGACGGTCGAC
This sequence comes from Oscillospiraceae bacterium, assembly GCA_045112425.1. Classification (GTDB taxonomy): domain Bacteria; phylum Bacillota; class Clostridia; order Oscillospirales; family Oscillospiraceae; genus CAG-103. The sequence goes on along the minus strand of JBGUHV010000035.1, from coordinate 2,090 downwards.
GTTATAGTAAATGCGCTCGTTCGCGGTTTTGACGCGGCCGGTGAGCAGCACCTGACGGTGAAGATACCTCGCATCATGCCGGCTGACCAGCCCCTCGAGCTTTTCGATCAGCTCGCGGGATTTGCGTTCGGTGATGAATTTGGACGCCTGCACCGCGTCGACGAGGAGCTTGAGCTCCGGCAGCTCAAACGTGCGGCTGACGAGATGGTAGCGCACCTGCCGCCCGTCCTGCTGGGCGAGAATGTCATAGCCGAAGGCCTTGAGCTCCTCAAGATCATGATAGAGCGTTTTGCGCTCGACGGTGACGCCCGCGCGCTCTAGGCGCTCGGTGATCTCCTGCACGGTAAGGCCGTGCGTCTCGTCCGTCTCGCGCTGGAACATGTCCGCGAGGATGAGCAGCTTCTGGCGCTGGTTCGGTCCTGCCGCCATGGTACCACCTCCGTTTTTTCTTTCATTATAGGCTTTCATTATAGCAGACATTATAGCAGAGTCGTCAGCATTTGGGAAGTGATTCAGGGAAGTTATTAGGACAGGGTTTTTCGTATGCTTGGAGCAAAGAAATCCAAAGGAGGAAAAACCATGTTTCTGATCGTTCTGTTTCTGATCGGGCTGCTGGCGATGTTCGCGCTGGAGGACAAACCGAAGAAAAAAAGAAAAATTTTGAAAAAAACGCAACCATTTTCGGATCTGAGGCGTATAGTAGATGAAGGGACCTTCCGATACGAAAAAGGAGCTGGAACATGCGACTTGAAACTGATGAAGCCTTCCGGCGATATGCAGACCGGGTATATGCATCGGCGTTCAGCATAACGCGCGATCCGGCGGACGCGGACGACGCGACGCAGGACACGTTTATGCGCTATCACACGCGAAACGACGATTTCGAGAGTGAAGCGCATCTGAAGGCGTGGCTGCTGCGCGTGGCGATCAACCGGGCGAAGGATCTGAGCGGCAGCTTCTGGCGCAGGAACATGACCGCGCTGGAGGATTACATGGAGACGCTGGAATTTGCAGCGCCGGAGGATTCGGAGCTGTTTCGCGCGGTGATGGCGCTGCCGGAAAAATACCGCGTAGTGATCCATCTGCATTATTACGAGGGCTACGGCGTGGAGGAAATCGCCGCGCTGCTCGGCCGCAGGGCCGGAACGGTGAAAAGTCAGCTGAGCCGCGGACGCACGCTCCTGAAAAATGCCTTACAGGAGGAATGGAACGATGACGAACCATGAACGATATCAGAGAGCGTTTTCGACGCTCCATCCCTCCCGGCAGTGGTCCATGGAGGGAACCGAAATGAAGCAGACAAGAAAACATTATCTCCCCCGCGCCGTGCTGATCTGCGCGGCGGTGATGCTGGTGCTGGCGCTCGCCGCGACGGCTTATGCCGCGGACGTCGGCGGGATTCAGCGGACGATCCAGATCTGGGTGCACGGCGATCAGACGGACGCTGTGCTGAACGTAGAGGACGGCGAATATTCGCTGACCTACACGGACGAAAACGGCGTGGAGCACGAGGAATTCGGCGGCGTCAAGGCGTTCGACCTCTTCGGGCGCGAGCGCGACGTGACGGAGGAGGAAATCCGCGAGCAGCTCGACATGCCGGATGTGGAATATCTCGACGACGGCAGCGTGTGGGTTTTCTACCACAACCAGAAAATCGAGATCACCGACAAGTTTGACGACGACGGAGTTTGCTATGTGAAGGTGGCAGACGGCGGGAAAACGTACTATGTGACGGTGAAGTACGAAAACGGCCACAGCATCAGCGAAAACAAGTTTGTGAGCCCGAAGCTGTTTAACTGAATGGAGAAACGGAGCGCTGCGGTGCAGCGCTCCGTTTTGCTTGCGCAGGTAAGGGTCGTCGAGGACGCCGACCCCTACGACGGGAAGTGCGGAGGAATACGGGCTTGACAGAGGTCGTCGGCCCCTACGATAGCAAACAGCCTCGCAGAGTTCGTGCGAAACGCGAATCAAATCCAATCCGTTTTTTCAGCGACATGTGCGGTGAAAAAACTCCTTCGGGCGTATTGCAAAAATGCTAATTCTGAATATTCAGTACTCCCCTGCCCCCGGGATCCCCGGTGGGGCTGGCG